>JAPUKZ010000080.1 GCA_027295405.1 Gammaproteobacteria bacterium | reverse complement strand
CTCAGTGACAAAGTTCATGCGGTTTCACCCACTTATGCCCGGGAAATACAGTTGGCCAGCAACCCCGAGCAAGGCTATTTTGGCGGCGAAGGTTTACATGAGGATTTACAGCGTGCGGCTGGGGAAGGGCGCTTGCACGGCATTCTTAATGGTTGTGAATACCCCGGGCAGACAGAGCCCCCGCTTTCGGTCAGCGAGCTGTTATTACTGTGTGAAAAAGAGACCCTGAATTGGCTCGGTGACAAGGCAGTTGTCGAAAGTGTCCACCTTATTGCCAGCAAGCGCCTGACGCAATTGATTTCGACATTGGGGTCGGTTGTGAACGCCACGAGTGAGCCGTTTATTGTAACGTCGGTAGGCCGGATTACCGACCAGAAAGTCCTCCTGTTACGACAAATCATGCCCGATGGCGCAACAGCATTGGATCACTTGCTGAACGAGCTGGGTGATAAGGGTGTGTTTATTCTTCTTGGTAGTGGCGACCCCGGCTTGGAGCAGTTTCTGACCAAAGTAGCGTCCGCGCGACAGAACTTTGTCTTTTTAAGAGGCTACGCCGAAACCCTGGCCGAATGCCTTTATGCCAGTGGTGACCTGTTCTTGATGCCCAGTTCCTTCGAGCCTTGTGGAATTAGTCAAATGCTGGCGATGCGTGCCGGTCAGCCATGTTTGGTGCACAGCGTGGGTGGTTTGAGCGATACAGTGAGCAACGGTAAAAACGGCTTTGCGTTTACCGGCGATACTCTGCAAAAACAGGCAGAAAATATGATTTCCTGCTTTCAATTGGCTCTGCAAACAAAGCGGGAAGAAATAGAAACCTGGGAGAACATATCTACGGCGGCTGCGACCGCAAGATTTTTGTGGAGCGATGTGGCTGATGAAACTGTTCGGCTGCTGTATGGAAATCCCTGAGTAATCAGTTAACCTTTGTAGCATCAAGACTGTGCTTGATCTTTTTCAATCGAACATCAATCTCTGGTCCCTGAGCAAGCGCCATTCCGGTTACAAGAATATCAATGATCGTCAGGATGATGATACGGGTCGTCATGGGCACGTATAGGGTAGTGTCTTCCAGTTCATCACCAGAAGTGATGGTAACATCCGCCACGGCCGCCAGAGGTGAATTCGGGCTGGTGATCGCAATCAGGCTAGCTTTGCTCTCTTTTGCGATTCTCGCAACTTCGATCATGGATTGCGTTCGACCGGTAAAGGAAAACAGTAACACGGTAGTGCCTTCATTCGCAGCCGCGGCGGACATGCGTTGCATCAGGTGATCTTCATAGGCCACGGTAGGAATGCCCAGCCGAAATAATTTGTGTTGGGCGTCATGGGCGATTGCCGCTGATCCGCCCATACCAAATATTTCGATCCGTTTTGACTGGCTTAACAGCTGCACTGCCTGCTCAATTACCTCCGGTTGAAGTTTGCCGCGAAGGTATTCCAGGGCGGCCTGGTTGGCATTAATACGTTTTTCGATATAAAGGGAAGCATCATCTCCAGGGGATACCGCCTCACTGATAAAAAATGTATTACTAGCCAGGCTTTTTGCCAGCTGTACTTTGAAATCGGGGAAACTGCTGCAGCCTAATGTGTGGCAGAACCGCGAAATCATTGGATCACTCACTTCGGCCAAACGGGCGAGCCTGGCGGTGGTGATATTCACCGCCGCTTCAGGATCGATCAGTATCGCTTCGGCAATTCGGAACTCTGCCTTGCTGAGTGAAGGCAGGGAATTTTTGAGGTGGGTCAAAATCGTCATAACCAGGGATGGTCACTCATCGATTGGCGGGCTGATTGTGCCGGATTGGCCGTATTAGTCATACCTTCATCGGGGCATTCAAGATTTCGCCCAGTATTTAATTAAATTACAAATAGGAATTGAAATCAACTCAACATTGAGGATAATGCGTAACTCAACTAAATTTTATCCAATGCTCTCCAATGCTCTCCAATGCTCTCCAATGCTCTCCAATGTGGACGAAGGGGGTAATGTGTTAAAGCCCGTACAGATAGTCGCCGATATAGGTGGTACCAACGCCAGATTTGCGTACGTACAGTCGGATTGTGATGATTTGCTGGGAGTGGAAATTTTCCCCTGCGCTGACTTCCCATTTTTCGTAGACGCCATTCGCGCCTATATGGGGCACGGGCACGTGGAGCAAGTCGATAGCATTTGCCTCGCAGTGGCGGGACCAGTGGAGTCTGATTTGATCGACTTACCCAATAACCACTGGTGCTTCCGTCGCTCTGAACTGCAAACTGCCCTGGGTGTATCGGTCACCATTATCAATGACTTCAGTGCCCAGGTGCATTGTATTGACGGCTTGTCCGAGTCCGAGTTGCAATGGATCGGCGCCGCGCGCCCAAGGGGGGGACAGGTCAAAGCCGTTGTGGGTCCCGGTACCGGCCTGGGTGTTTCCGCGATGCTGCCAGGCGGGGAGATTCTTCCCTCCGAGGCTGGCCACGTGGCATTTGCCCCGCTCGACGACCACGAAGCAGACTTGCTGAAAGTGCTCCGGCAGCGCTATGACCGCGTCTCTGTGGAGCGGGTATTATCGGGAATGGG
>JAPUKZ010000008.1 GCA_027295405.1 Gammaproteobacteria bacterium | reverse complement strand
CTTCTGGATTGGCAGATCCAAGAATAGCGCAACATTTGGTGCTGCCTATGACAGTTGGGAAGAGGATTTGTCGAATGCTAAATCTACCCCGGCCAAACTGAACGCAAGATTTCAAGCCTGTACAACAAACGTCGCCCGAAGGGGATATACCATCAACTAGCGGGCAGTTGCTGATGTGGTGAACCACTCCCATGCGCGCCGCCAGTCCAGCGGGACAAATTGTCGTGCACATCACTGTTTGCGGATAGCGGTCTTCACGGGGGCGGTCTACTGAATTGACGACAATAACAATCACGTTGACGAATTAGGTAAACTGTCCCCGGAATATCTAAGTATAGGCGAAATATACGGGTTGTCGTGATCAGGCTTTCTTCTGCGCATTGACTCACAATTAATGTAACCGTAGGGAGGTGCGACACAGCATCGTTGACTCATATTACATGTAACCGAAATTCAGGGGTTGTAATATGGGTAAAAACGAACGTCGGGCCTATCTCAAGGCTATCCGGTCCCGCTATCTCCGGGCAGGCAAGAAGACCAAGGTCGCCATTCTCGACGAATTCTGCGCCGTGTGTGGATATCACCGTAAATATGCCATTCGACTGCTGAATCAGCGAGATAAGCGAAGAAAACCCCGTCGCCCCGGACGCAAACCTGTCTATGCTTCACCCGAGTTCCTGACGGCTTTGAAGCTGTCCCTTCTGAATAATAGATCGTCGAGCCGACTTCCGGCAAAGTGAACACGATCTATGCAGCAATTCGCGTGTAACGATGGTGAAGCCCCCCAACTCGGGGTAGTTGGCAACTAGGCGTAGGCGGGTATCTGTCATCTATACCCGTTGCAGCCACGATCCGCAGATTCATCAACAGTCGCCCAGAGTGGCGCTCTGTGGGCGTTCTACGACAATGCATTACCCAGGGAAAGCTCCGCGTTGTTTGCTGCCAGGTGGACGCCCTGGAGCAGAGGTGATGATGAGGGCAAGGAGGGCCACACCGGTCAACTTCTGAACAAGCATGGGCAAGGTGAGGTTTAAAGCTGTGGAGTTTATTCCAGACCACCCCTATGAGATGGGGTTGTGGCCAAAGGGGGTAGTGGCCCCCTGCGGGTTTTGGAGGGATCCGGCCAGTATTTCAAGCAGATGCATGAGCACAGTTTTCATGTCGGTAACGCGGGCGGCCCGGTGCCAGAAAAGTCAAGACAATCAATATGTACGGAGTTTTTGGTAGGGACAGGGCGATTTTGGCACCCATGGCGGCCTGTTGACCGACGCAAATGCACAAGTGCTGGATATCAACAATGTGCCCATTGGCGGGCTGTATGCGGTGGGTAATTGTAGTGCTGCGGTATTGCCTACCTACCCGGGTCCCGGTTCAACCCTGGGTCCGGCCATGACATTTGCCTACCAGGCAGCCAGGCACATTACGGGCTATTCTGACCCGGCTTGAGATTGGCGGCCGGTTGTACAAGCCTGTAATGCTAGTCCAGTTCCATCGCCAGTTGCGCTGCCGCTTCAATCGCACCCTCGATATAGCCAACGCCCTCGCAGTCGCCAATGGTGTGCGTGCTGAAGCCCGCTCCACGTAGTTGTTCTGCCAATTCGGTATTACCGGTTGCGCCCTGGGCGACAATCACATGGTTGGTATCGATGCTGCGCTGTTGGCCGCGGTAGTTTGTGTAAGCAACCTTTTTATCCTCAATAGCAATGTCATTGGCATTCTTAATCAGCGTCACATCGAGATGCTTGAGTTCATCCAGCAGGCGCATTCTGCGCACCAGGAAAAGGCCCTTACCCACTTCGGAAGAGCTGTCTATCACGGTAACCTTGCGGCTTCTTTCTGCCAGAAACTCGGCCAGTTCCAGACCAACCAGCTCGGCGCCAATAATCGTAATATGTTTACCCAGGGGTAACCACACCCTGGAAGCCAACCTGACCAGGGCGGGCTGACTGGTGACACCGGTTTTCGCCGCAATGCTTACCATCAGCCGCGTCAGCGCGGAGGTTTTACGCACCAATCCCGGGTCATTTTCCGCCATCACCAGGGCACGCATTTCGTCGCCGCTAAAGACAAAGTCACGGTCAGCGCCGGGAATATCCGGCATGATACGTTTGGCTCCAGTAGCCACAATCACTTCGCTCACGCCCAGTGTTTTGAGCTGCTGCGCAGTGGCGGTGGTGTTTAACAACACATTCACTGTGGACTGCTCGATTTGCAGACGCAGCCACTTAAGCAGGCGCTGGTTTGGCTGGTAGGGAATACTGGCAAATTGCAGTGTGCCGCCAAGGCGGTTGCTCGCTTCTATGAGTGTGACCCGGTGGCCGCGCAGTGACAGGCGCCTTGCGACTTCCATCCCCGCCGGGCCGCCACCAACAACGGCAATATGTCGCGGCTTGTCGGTGGCAATCAATTCCAGTTCTTTCTCCCTGGCGGTCTCCGGGTTAACCGCGCATTTGACTGATTTCAGCACATAGATCTGGCTGATACAGCAATAACAATAGATGCAGGGGCGTATTTGCTCGGGCGTACCGGCGACCACTTTGTTGGGCAGGTCCGGGTCGGCCAGGATTTTCCGGCCCATGGAGAGAAAATCGAAGTGACCCTGGCCGATATGCCGGTCCGCGGACGCGGGCTCAATACGCCCGGGAACGATCACAGGAATGGATAGGCAGCGCTTGATCGCCGTGGCGTTGGCAACCAGGTGTTCCTCTGGCTGAGGGGTATGGGAACCGGAGTGCAATACGCCCCGGTCGGAATCGTGATAAGCCGTAACGGCAATGGCATCGACTCCGGCCGCTTCGACCATTCTTGCCACCGCCTTGGCATCGGCGAGGGTAATCCCCTCCTGCCTGCCGAATTCCTGGGAATCCAGTTTTACCCACAGCGGGAAATCTCTGCCAACGGCAGCGCGGACAGCGGCAATTATTTCCATTAACAGGCGTGCCCGGTTCTCCAGGCTGCCACCGTAATTGTCATCTCGCTGGTTCATGGCCGGGGACAGGAATTCGGAAATGAGATAGCCGTGCCCGGCGTGTATTTCTACGGCGTCAATACCGGCCTTTTGTGCTCTTGCCGCCGCCGCCGCGAATTGCGCCACCAGGGTATTAATATCCTCCTGGGCCATCACATGCAGTTGGGGAGGTGGCGCGTCGGGGTCATGGAAGGCCGCTATTTCCTCCATTAACATGCTTTCGCCAAGGTCGCTGCGTCCCTGGGCTGGATAGGAAGGCACCCAGATGGGCCGCCCCGTGCGGGCATCCTCGGCTGCGACCAGGCCACCGTGGTGAAGCTGTGCCGACACTTTGGCGCCGTGTCGATGAACCGCGTCAACCAATGCCTGTAAGCCGGGAATATGGTGATCTTCGGAAATGGCAATCTGGCGCGGCTGGTTGGCGCCGGCGGGCCAGGCAACGCCTGTTACCCCCAGCACGATCAAACCCACACCACCCCGGGCCTGGCGCTCATGATAGGCAATAATGCGCTCGCCACAGCTGCCGTCGGCCTCGGCCAGGTTGACGCCCATGGCGGAAACGATCATACGGTTCTTGATCTGCAGGCTGCCAATACGGCCGGGTTTTGTGAGGTGTTGAAAGTTCTTTGTCAAAACGTTTATCCCTTGCTGTCGGCATTGATGTGCTCGAGCGCTCATCTTAGCTGTTTGTATTTCTCGAAGCTCAACAATTGGAAGTAGTTTGTTGGCGATTATCGCACGGCCAAAAAAGCGGGCGTGGCGGGCTTAGCTTGCAGCCGCGTGTGCGAAAACGGTTCGCATACTATCGGCCATCTTTTGTGCCGCCTCCTCAGCGGGCAAACTCATCAGTTCGCCGGAAAAAACCTCAACGTTAATGGCCGCCGTAACACCTGCACCATGCAGGGCTTTCAGCACCGCCACAGAGTCACTACGTCCAGCCCCCGGCAGGAGACGTCCGACGGCAGTTTCTTCCAGCAGGTTGTCCCAGGGCTCCGCGGCCACATCGTTGAGCTGCACCGCCGCAATCAGGTTTGGATCGACCTCGGCGAGTTGCTGCACGGTGCCACCACTGCGACAGTGATGCCAGGTATCGATATTGACGCCCATATTCGCGCCCACTGTCTTCACCAGATTCACGGCCGCTGTGAGATTGGGTATCGGGGACCAGGGCAGAAACTCTACTGTGACCCGCAGCTCGTGCGCCGCTGCGCGCTCACACACCCCGGCCAGGAGCTCCACCCGCTGCTCCGGCAATGAATACCTACAAACGCCACGGATATCCACCAGACATCATCCGTTG
>JAPUKZ010000079.1 GCA_027295405.1 Gammaproteobacteria bacterium | reverse complement strand
GCCGGCATTGACACCTGAACCGATGCCACGGATAAACAGCTGCTCGCCTATTTGCGCCTCACCGATATGCAGGGTGGGAATTGAGGCGGACACGGCTTCCAGGTTGGTTAAACCCTTGTCTTCGATAGTTTCGCCCGACATCGCGGCAACGGATATGGGAACATCCTGTAAGCTTTGTACCCGTTTCTGGGCGGTGACCAGCACCTCTTCCAACTGCGCGGCGCTTACCTGTGGTGCAGCGCTCATCCCGGCAGCAATGGCAGCCACTGCTGCCGCCAGTTTTAGGCGTGATTTAGCATTCGCTATTTCATACGATATTTCATTTGAAGCTGTCATTTTAGGCCTCCCAGAGGGACTGTCTGATTATTGATCTATAGGGTTAAAAATTAAGCCAGTGCTTGCTGACCAGCAAGACCAGGGCTGCGAGGAACAGGGTTTCGAGTACGATAAGCAGTATTGCTTTGCCTCCCACTTCGGCCAGTTGCCCGAGTGAGGTCTTCATGCCGATAGCAACGATGGCTGTGACCAGGCACCAGCGGGACAAAATCACAAGCTGCTCCACTATGAACGCCGGGATGGGCAACAAATTATTGGCCAGCATCAGTACAATGAAGGCCACCAAAAACATTGGCAGGGCGGGGGGACCGGATTTTCCCGCGGTTTTATCGCCCAGGGTCAGGGCGAACAGGAATACCAGCGGTGCCAACATGGCAACCCGCATCAGTTTGACCAGGGTGGCGACGTCGCCGGTCTGGTCGGAAATGGTATAACCGGCACCTACTACCTGGGCCACGTCGTGGATACTGGCGCCTATGAAAATACCGGCCATGGTGTCGTCGAGCTGGAAATATTTGACGACAATCGGGTACAAAATCATGGCAAGGGTGCTGAGCGCGGTCACACTCACTACCGTGAACAGGGTGTCGCGTTCGTGATTCTCACCCTTGCGCATGACCGCAGAGATGGCCATCGCCGCTGAAGCGCCGCAAATCGCCACCGCGCCGCCAGTCAGCACCCCGAAATTGTTGGCCATGCCCAGCACGCGGGCCAGCAACAGCCCGACCAGGATCGTGGACAAGACGGTGGCTATCACCAGCACCACCGGTGCAAAACCCAGGTCACTAATCTCGGCAAAACTTATGCGCAAACCAAGCAGGGCAATACCAAAGCGCAATACGGTCTTGGAGGCATAGCCGATACCCGGCACGGCCGGGCCGTTCGATTGAGTGGAAAAGTTGAACGCCATACCCAGCAGCAGGGCGAATAGCATAGTCGGGCCGTGGTACTGCTCGGATAGAAAGGCCGCTGCCATCGCGACGGTGACACAGGCCATTAGCCCGGGAAAATGGGATTGCCATTGTTCCCGGCTGGGAATCAGACCAGTAATTGCCTCGCTAAACATTCAGTCGGCCCCCGCGTGCAGTCGTGTGTCCGCGGTCGCCGCCCGGTTGGCGACCCAGCGATGAATGAATATCCATGGCACAATAAGTAGAAGAATGCTGGCGGCGTAGATAACAACAAACAAGCTGAATTCCGGTCGCTCCAGCAACAGGTTGGCGATGAGTATGGCCAGTACCACATTCTGTAGGCCCACCTCCACGCCGATGGTAAAGCAGGTGTCGCGATCCAGCCCCATCAGTTTGGCGGAAACATAGCCAATACCCTGGGCCAGGATGGCGAAACACAGGGCCGGAGGCAGCATCTCTGCGAAACCCGAGAGGATTCTGTCGGCGTTCAGGGCCAGTACCAGCACGATGTGAGACATCAAAAAGGCGATGGCAAAGCGCCTGGCCAGCCAGTCGTTGCGCGCAACCCATGCTGGAACCCGGGCCTTGAGCGTCATGCCGATGATCACCGGCAGGATGGCCAGCGCAAATATCTGCCCCATGGTCTTCAGCACCGGCAATTCGATATCCGTTTCGGCACCGGCGAACAGGCGAATGCCGAGACTGGCGATGAGAGGGGTAGAAATCAGCGCCAGCAGGCCGTTGATTGCTGTGAGGGAGACGGATAGATCCACCCGGGCCCGGGCGACGTAGACAAAGCTGTTTGACAGCGGGCCACCGGGGCAGGCCGCCAACAATATCAGGCCCACTTGAAACTCCAGGCTGCCCGGCCACATGGCGGCAACGGCGAAGGCCATGGCAGGCATTAACAACATCTGCCCGGTTATGCCTACGGCAACGGCTTTGGGATAGGTGATTACCCGCCGGAAATCCTCGATCGCCAGCTCCATGCCCAGGCAAATCATGAGCAGAAATACCGTGAGCGGTATGAAGATGTTGGCGAACTCGATCAGGGTCATAGTGGTGTTGACTACAGCGGCGAAATAATGGCGGTTCGGGTGTGGAAACTGTCTGGCACTACCACTTTTTCGAGAAAGCGGGCTTCCCCGTCTTTGATACTGATCTTGTCATGATAGACACCGGCACTGAGCAACTGACTTTTTCCTTCCCAGTTGGTTTCCACAACCAGGTAGTTGCTGCGCGACGCTATGACATCACCCTCCACGCTCTCGATGAATGTTTCACTGCTGAGGTGGCGGTAGTAGTGCTTGTTAAAAACGTTGACGTGGCGCAGCGCTGTCACCCGGTCGCGCATCATGCCGCGGCTGGTGTAGTACATCCAGTAGCCACCGTCCAGGCCAAGGTCACGGTTTTCCCTGGGGTCTATTATGTAGCGGCCATTCTCGACGAACAGCTCGGGCCAGTCCTCCAGCCTGTCCTCATCAATACTCATACCGTAGCGCAGGTTCAGCCTGCTGACGACTCGCTCCAGATCCGCAAATTTTTCCACTGCTGCGTTCATCCTGCTTCCTCCGTTGCTGCCTCGGCCGAGGTTTCGATACCCATTAATTCGCAGTAGCCTTTCCAGAAGCCGCGCACCGTGGCCTCGGTGTTAAAATGGTCGGTACTCTCGGTACCGTTGCCCCCCAGTTCGATGAAGCCCTCGGCACCGTCCCTGGATATCCCGTTCTGTATCATTTCCAACACCTCCGCATCCTCCATTGCCACATAACCTGCCGGCCCGAGAATGTTGTTCTGTTTGCGGCGAACTTCGCGCATTTCCTCATCGTCGTCTTCATAACCAAACCAGATGTATTCAATCTCCATGGTATTGGGATCCTTGGGGATCAGGCGACGACAGCTGCGTACATTGCGGATACAGGTAAACAGGGAGCTGGGGAAAATCGAAACCACGCTCACCTGGATATCCTCCAGCTCGTTGATACTCTGCGAGAGCCCCGTGTCCTCCAGTTCGAAGCGGCCTCTGGGGGCCGGTATCTTGGCAACGCCTTCCTCGTCAGTGGGCAAGCGGGAGGTCAATAGCGCGTGTGGCGGCTCTACATCAACCTGAGCTCGCTCGGTTGGGTTGACCAACCCGAAGTTGGGTACAAAACTATGCAATTGCGGGCCGTGATAGGTATCGCGGTTGTTTTCCACAAACAATTTCCAGTTACATTGCACCGTCTGGCGCTGGTAACCGGTAACCCGCAGGGGCTTACTGCCAATCATGGCAATGCGCTCCCAGATGGGTTCACCCAGGTATTCCCGCAGCGTCGGAGCCTCCTCGCTGAAGGTGGCGAACAAAACCCCGGCGTGGATGCGCAAACGCTGCAGGCCGTGACAATCCTTGCTGAAATCCTCGCTGTAGCCGCCCTTGCCCTTCAGCCCTTTTTGCATCGGCACGCTCACCAGATTGCCAGTGATGTCGTAACGCCAGTTGTGATAGGGGCAGCTGGGGTTGGGATTGTTACCGCGCAATTCACGGATCACCCGCGCCCCACGGTGAGCACAGCGGTTGACAAAGGCGTGAACGTCAGCGTCGGGCCCGCGTGAGTACACGATCGGGGTAGTGCCGATATAGGTGGTCTCAAAGTCGCCAGGCTCCCTGATCTCACACTCCAGTCCGATCAGGTGCCAACAGGGGCCGCGAAACAGTTTTTCCTGTTCCAGGTCGAAGAGCTGCTGGTCTACATACACTTCATAGGGTACGCGGGTGAAATCACTGCGCCAATTCCAATTGGTGCTGGTGTCGTTGGCAATCATCTGATTCACGAATTGTCTCCTTTTGTGCCTTGATTTAAATCAATATCTGATGAACTGGGCACACTATAGTCTAAAAACACATGAAAAAGCAAATGAAAATATAGTCTAATTGGTTTTAAGATCTCCGACACTTAGTCCATGCGAGTATTAGGATTTACTGGGAGTAGTGCTCAGGGAAGGGCGAAGGGCGAGCGGTAGGTGTTGTCTTTCAGGCGCCGAACCATCTGGTCGAGTTGCTTGCGTTCTTGGCTACTGAATCCATGCAGAGTACTTTCCAGTTGGCGTTCGGCGATCGGTGCCAGGTCCTCGAAGATTTGCCGGCCCTTTTTCGTCAATTGCAGACGGGTGTAGCGTTGGTCATCCGTGCACTTGGCGCGTTGCACGATTCCCTTCTCTTCCAGGTTTTGAGCTATGCGACTTAGCCGGGAGTTCTCCAAAAGAACATCTTTCGAAATTTCACTGATCGTCATACTGCCGTGCTCGTGCAATATCATGATGACGCGCCAACTCGGCGCCCTGATATCGTGTGCCCGCATGGCGTCGTCTATTTTGTTCTGGCTTTCCAACACGATATGCCATAGGTAGTAAAACAGATAATTGGTGGCCTTGAGTGGGCTCTTTTCTGTTTTCTTGGTCTCGGACATCAACATGTTCCCTTCAGGTTTATCGGTCTGCCAACGCCGCATTATAATACATGAAAAAACATGTGTTTAGTTTTTTTATTTATTACTGCTGCTTGAGCCTGCCGTCGCTGTTATAGAGAGATCTCTCGCCTCTTAATGCCCACATGGGCTAAGCATTCGGCGCACTAATTATCAAAGAGACCTGGGTTGGACGAATATGGGGAGTGCCGAGTATAGGACGAATAAGTGGGGTGTCCTGAACAGATTTCCTTCCGGCGATCAATTGCGATCAATTGCGTGATCCGTTGCCGAACTGGCAACACATGAACTGCTCGCCGACGTAGCTGAAATCGCCTGCGCGTTGCGGGTCTTGAGCATCCTTTTCGCTTACTGCAGCCTCGGGTGCAAGCGAATCTATGCCAACTCCTGTTTCAGTGGCGTCCTTGCTGATTGAGCAACGTAGAGCCAGGTTCCTTCCCGGCGAAGAGAGTCAAGGGAATAGGTGGCGCCCGGGTTGGCGGCACCAACAGTGGCAGGGCAGGGGTTTCCTGTTCGTTCGCGCGTAGGTGGGCCAGGATTCTGTCTATGATGTCCTGGTCCTCGATACACGCAATGACCCTGACCGATCCACCGCAGCGAGCGCAAATCTCGATATCGATGTTAAACACGCGTTTGAGGCGTTGCGCCCAGGTCATCGCCGCGTGGCGCTCAGCAGCTGAGCCTTCTAGGGCGTTGACAGACAACACACCCACCGCCTTTCCCATCACCAGAGGCGGAGGCTCATTATTTCATAAGCTGATGAATCTTCTCGGGATTTTTTTGGGAAGCGGTGAAAAGCTATAGAGCATCCGCTTAGGAGGCGGTAGGTTGTCAATGGCGTGGGGGAGGGATCAGATACACTTTGTATTCTGGAGACATAGGTTACACACTTTGGCACCTGGAGTGTGCTAAAT
>JAPUKZ010000078.1 GCA_027295405.1 Gammaproteobacteria bacterium | reverse complement strand
GTCATTCACCGTGGCCGCATCGAACACATCTCCAGCGGAAGAACAGCGCGCTTCACATCGCTGCAAGGTATCGACGATTTCGTGCAGGACATCCTGGTTCATGAGAATGGGCAGGACTCCCACGAAAACACTGAAAGTAAGGAGTCACCATGAGCACTAAAATCTTGAGTTCCAAAACCATTCTCGCCGGGCTTACCCTGGCGTGCCTGGCCTGGCTTGCCCCCGCTACCGGAGCGCTTGCGGAGGACCCGGTGCGCAGCTTTGATGATCTCGTACCAGTGGAAGGGGCCCGGGTCCACATGGCCTATATAAATCCTGACGCTGATTTCGGCGTGTTCAAGCGGGTGGCAATGCTGGATCCCTTCGTGGCTTTTCGCAGCAACTGGCAGCGCGACCAGAACCGGTCCCGCTCGCGCAACATCCGGGCGGGCGACGTTGAGCGCATCAAGACCGATGTGGCAGCCCTGTTCAGGGAGGTGTTCATCGAACGCCTGGAGGCTGCCGGTTTCGAGATAGTGAATGAAGTTGGCGAAGACGTGCTGGTACTGCGGCCGGCCATTATTGACATGGATCTTACCGCCCCTGATACCATGCGGGGCGGGCGTTCACGAACCTACACCGCCACTACCGGTGCGGCAACGCTGTAGATTGAACTGCTCGACTCCGTGACCAGTGATGTTATCGGCCGTGCTGCCGACCGCCGTGCTGCCCGTCAAGGGGGCGGGAGGGTTACCTGGAGCAACCGGGTTACCAATCGCGCCGATGCCAGGCGCATGTTCGGTCGCTGGGCGGACAAGTTGACCGAGTTCCTGGGACAGCACTACGGGGTGAAGGGTAAATAGTAGCCTTGGTACTAGTTTCAATCACTGACGTCAGGAGAAATAGAATGCGAGTATCAACGCTGGCACTGCTTTCCCTTAGTCTTCTTGCAGCGGCCCCCTCCGCTCTTGCCCAGAGAGCGGGCCAGAGCGCCAGGATTAGCGTTGGAATAGTAGAGCGCGCCGAGAGCGTGCAACTCGAATCCGAGGCTGGCAGAGGTGCCCTGATTGGTGGAGCGCTGGGCTGGGGTCTGGCACGCAATCAATCCAGCGGCAGGCAGGCGGCGGCCGCGCTTGGTGGCGCGGCACTGGGCGGGGGCTCGGCTAACCGGCGCCAGGGTGATCGTTCCGCCAGGCGGTACACGGTTCGCACTGGCGACGGCAGCGTAATCCAGGTGGTGACTGACCAGACCGAAATTCGCATCGGTGATTGTGTGCTGGTCGAAGAGACCAGCAATGGCGCCAATATCCGCCGCAAGGACCCCGCGATGTGTCAACCGGCTTCTGAGCAGGTACTGGCGCAAGTCGAGAATGATCTTCAGCAAGACGCCAGCCGCTGTGACGGGGCCAAGCAGCGCCTGTTCGATGCGACTACCGTTGAAGAAGTGGAGGTCGCCAGGCAGGTTATGGATATTCTCTGCAACGATTGAACACAGGAATCAGCGCCACTCGCTAACGCCCTTTCTGCCAACAAGGAGATTCGAAGCATGAACCAATCCAAAACTATTGCCTGCGGGATTGTTGTCCTGTCCCTGGTACACAGCTGGGCTCTTGCCTCGCCCCCCAAAGTGAGCGGCGATGATTTCGCCGAGCAGCGTGTCTACTCTCCTTACGCCGGGCGCAACTACCCTGACGAAGTGCTGTTTGGTGACATGCATTTCCATACGGAGCTGTCATTTGATGCCGGCCTCATCGGTACCCGGCTGGACGTGGATGCGGGCTACCGCATGGCCCGTGGCGAGAAAGTAATTTCAAACACGGGTCAACCTGTGCAACTTGTCAGGGGTTTGGATTACCTGGTCATAACCGATCATGCCGAATTTATGGGCCTGGCGAACATGATCCGCGACTCCGATTCCCAGTTGTTGTCGTTGCCCTGGGGGCAGTGGATTCACGAGCGCTTCAACGCAGGTCCCGAGGGGCGCCTGGAAGCCTTCCAGGACGTGGCCGCCCGGGGTATGACAGGTGATAATCCTTTCAGCTCCGACGATGCGGCGCGCAGTATCTGGCGAAACTTTGTGGAAAAGGCCGAAACTTACAATGAGCCCGGCAGCTTCACCGCTATGACTGGTTTCGAGTGGAGTTCCACTCCCGCCGGTAACAACCTGCACCGGGTGGTGGTAATACGCGACGGTGTGGAAAAGAGCAGTGAAATTGTACCCTGGTCAATGTTCAACAGCGTCGATCCGGAGGGTTTGTGGGACTACCTGGCCACCTACGAAAACAAGGTGGGCGGACAGGCACTTGCTATTCCTCACAACGGCAATCTTAGCAACGGGCTGATGTTTAGCGACAAGCGTTTTGGTGGCAAGCGCATGACCCGGGAATACGCCGAAAAACGAGCCCGCTGGGAACCTGTTATCGAGGCCAGCCAGATCAAGGGCGATGGGGAAGCGCATCCGCGGTTATCGCCGGACGACGAGTTTGCGGATTTTGAGAAATGGGATGTATCCAATCTACTTGGCACGACGCCCAAGGAAGAGTGGATGCTGAAGTATGAGTATGGCCGTTCTGCGTTGAAGACAGGACTGCAGCTCAAACGCAAGGTCGGCGCCAATCCTTACAAGTTTGGAATGACAGGCTCCACCGATACGCATACGGCGCTGGCTACCACCCGGGAGGAAAACTATTTTGGTAAATACCGGGCCACCGAACCCTCGGCCAATCGCCACAATAAACCGGTCATTCCCACCGATGATCCCGACCTGCAGGTTCTTACTTCGCAGGAATCCGCCTCGGGCCTGACAGGGGTCTGGGCACGGCACAATACCCGCGGTGAAATTTTCGACGCCATTAAACGCAAGGAGGTCTATGCCACCACCGGTACGCGGATCCGGGTGCGGGTATTCGGGGGCTGGAACTACGAGGAAGGTGATGTCTCGCGGCATGACTTCGCCGACCGTGGCTATCAGGGCGGGGTGCCCATGGGTGGGGAATTGTTCACGGCGCCCGGGGGCAAGGCACCGCGCTTCATGCTCCGCGCGCTGCGCGATCCCGATGGCGCCAACCTGGACCGGCTGCAAGTCATCAAGGGCTGGATAGACCGCAAGGGCAATACCCATGAGCGTATCTACGATGTTGCAGTTTCCGGCGAGCGTAAAATCGCTAGCGATGGGCGGGCCCGGGAGTCCGTCGGCAGCACTGTGGATATCGAAAACGCCAGCTACACCAACACCATTGGCGCGCCGTTGCTGAGTGGATTCTGGGAAGACCCTGATTTCGACCCCGGTCAGAGCGCTTTCTATTACGTGCGGGTGCTGGAGATACCCACACCCCGCTGGACAACCTACGATGCCGCCTTCTATGGTATCGAACGCCCCGACAATGTACCCGCCACTGTACAGGACCGGGCCTACACCTCGCCAATCTGGTATACGCCGGACTCCTGATGGGATATCGGCACTGGACCGCGGGTTGAGAACCGGGCATGGGGCGATATTCGAGACTGCTGCCACTGGTATTCCTGTTTGCCTTGGGTGCGTGCAGCAGCAACGGCCCCCGCACCATCAACCTGATGCCGGCTCCGGCGGTGTTCGCGGGCGGGGCTATAGACCCATTTCCTGAACAACCCCCCTTGACCCACACGGACTTCGGCCTCCTCTACGCCACGGATCGCCGGCCCTCGGACGACCTGGACGAGCGGCCTTTCTACCTGAACCAGGCGGGTTTCATCCTGAGATTGGGCGAGGCGCGGATCCAGGCCGGGGGCGACATCAGTTGGGAGGAGGCACGGCGTATTTCCCTGTCCAGTAACCGCAAGGGCGAGTACCCCCTGAAAGTTCGGTCGGTGGCCGAAACCGCTGTCCTCGGCAGCTCGTACACCGTGTTAACCAGGATGCCGGAAGCCGCGGTGACCAATGAATACGGCGAGCAAGAGTTTGCCG
>JAPUKZ010000077.1 GCA_027295405.1 Gammaproteobacteria bacterium | reverse complement strand
TGGGAAACTGCCGGGGTTTTTTGTTAGTGTCAGTGAAGTTGCCTGGAGGAGTATCGAATGCTGTCAAACAAGCTACTGCCCGTCGCGCTGTTGTATCTGCTCACGTCACTATTTCCCGTATATGCCGAGACCATTGCCGTTATCGGTACCGGCGAGGTCGGCGGCGCCCTGGGTCCCGAATTCGCCGCGCAGGGCCATCTAATTATCTATGGTTCCCGCGACCCCTCGCGTGCCAAGGTGCAGCGACTCGTCAAACAAACAGGCGAGGAAGCCTCCGCGCTTCTGCCCGCGCAAGCGGCAGCTCGGGCCGATATTGTCGTGCTGGCGGTTCCGGGGCTGATGGTGGAGGAGATCACCAAAAGCCTGGGCGACCTGTCCGGCAAGATTATCATCGACCCCACCAATCCACTGCGACGCGGGAGTGCCGGCCTGGAGCACGCGGTAGCCACTTCCAATGGTGAGATCATCCAGGCCGCGGCCCCGGGCGCCCATGTGGTGAAAGCCTTCAATACGCTCAACTACCGGACCATGATTGACCCCGAAACCTCCGGCGGTCCGGTATCAATTCCGCTGGTCGGCGATAGCGACAAGGCCAAGCACAGGGTGGCACAACTGGTTACCGGTATGGGGTTGGAACCGATAGACCTCGGCGGCATTGAGAATGCACGCTGGGTCGAGGGTATGTTGATCCTGTGGATCAACAACCGCTATGGCAGTGAGCGAGAGGGCTTTGAATTCCACCTGCGCAAAACTCGCTAAAAGTACCCACTTCGGGCCGGGAACCAGCGGCAGCGACTAAGACTGCCCCTACCAGCTGTTACGCAATTCCCGCAGCTTTAGAAAGACCGTGCGCGCATCCGGTTGCTCGGGCAAGTCGGGGTATGCATCCCGTAACCTGGCAATGACAGTGGGGCTGTGCAGTCGGAAGAAAGTATTGATTTTCTTTTCCAGGCCGAGGGTTGATACCAGGGCCGCATCGGGATTCTGGTCGCGTACTTTGCTCAGCAGATCGCCGGCCTGCTCGTTGTCCGGTTCGCGATCCAGGGTAAATTCCAAGTTGTTTGTCATGTAATCGTGGCCGGGGTAAATCAAGGTATCGTCTGCCAGCTGCGCTAATTGTCCGGCAAAGGTAGCGTAGAGTTCCTCCGGGTGCCCGCCGTTGTGGCAGTTACCGGCGCCGGCATTGAACAGGGTGTCACCGCAGAACAGCGCTGGCTTTTCAGTGCGGGACAGGAGACATACATGGCTCATGGTATGTCCGGGTGTGTCGAGCACCTCCAGTTCCACGCTATTACCAATTTTAATCACATCACCCGCCTGCAGGCCGCGATCGACGCCCGGTATGGCATCTTTGGCATTGGCGTGAGCCAGCAGTGTGGCACCCGTAGCCGCAATGACCGCATCATTACCGCCGATGTGGTCGAAGTGTTCATGGGTGTTCAGCACCTGGGTGATCTGCCAGCCATTTTCCCTGGCCCTGGCAAGGCACTTTTCGTGATCCAGTGGATCGATGGCCATGGCTTCACCGGTCTCGGGGCAGGCCACCAGGTAGTTGAAATTACGGAAAGCATTTGCTGTCCACACTTGTTCAACGATCATTTTTTTCCTCCTCGGCCAAGAGCTGGCAAGGCCTACTCTTCTCCTTTACTTGGTCCGCGGTGAAAGGCAACGATGTGTGACACCTGCTCGTAGATGCCGCTGAGCAGGTTGAGGGTCTGGGTTGCTTGTTCCAGCATCTCACCGCTACCGGCCATGGCCGCCACCTGGGGCATGAGTTGTTCGCGGCGCAGGGCTGCGTAGGCCTCTGTCAGCTTGATACCGGCGGCGGTGGCCTGGTACCGCATTGCCACCTTCGCTGACTTTTTCCAGCAGGCCCGCTTCCACCAGCTTGCGGATGGAGTACTTCAGGTTGGAAAGATCCGAGCGGTTCATCAGCTTGGACAATTCAGTGACCGACTTGGGCCGGTCATTCATGCGCGTGATATGCAGGACCACATTGTCGGTTGCGCTGACCTTGTGACCGGCCACCGCTGCCAGGCACTCCTGCTGCCAGTCATTGAAGCTTTCGATACAGCGCATCAGTGCATATTCGAAGCCGGCGGATATCAGTTCTTCCTGGTTCTGGCCCAGGTGCCAGTGGCGATCAAGGGCGGGTGCTTGCTCAATCATGGGCTTCTCCCAGGGGCTTTGCGGTACTATCTGTTAATAACAAACGGGTGATTTGTTGATTAATATACACCTAAAAATACACATTAAAAGCAACTACTAGTTATGTCACAGATGGATTCACCCCGGGGCTGGTGGAATGTCGGAGCGGCATTCATCGGTCTTTCCCTGAGCTACGCCATGTTCACGGTGTTCGTGTTCGGTACCCTGGTAAAGCCGTTGCAGGCCGAGTTCGGCTGGGGCCGGGCGGAGATGTCCTTCGCTTTGACGGTTACCAATATCACTGTGGTCTTCGGTTCGCCGACGATCGGCCTGCTGGTGGATCGACTCGGCGTTAAACGCCTGCTTATACCCTCGGTGGCGCTGATGGGTATCGCGGTGGCGGCCATGAGTCTGCTCAATAGCAATATATGGTTTTACTACCTGGGCTTTTTCGGCATCACCTTCCTGGGCCTGGGTACCTTACCGCTCAGCTACTCCCGCATATTAATCGGCTGGTTTGAGCGCCGGCGCGGGCTGGCCCTGGGAGTGGCGCTTTCAGGCTTTGGCGTTGGGGGTGCCCTGGCCCCGGAAGTGGCCGCCACCATGACAGAACTGTACGGCTGGCGCAGCGTCTACCAGTTGTTTGCGGTGTTGGTAATATTTTTGGCCCTGCCGGTCAGCCTGTTTGTACTAAAGGAGGCACCCAATGGGCCTGGAGCCAGCCCTCAAGCAGCGGTGGAAGCCGAAGCGGGTCTCAACGCCTCGGCGGCAGCCCGTACCCGGGACTACTGGTTGATACTCGCTTCCTTCTTGCTGGTCGGCATCGGCATTACCAGTGTGCTCAGCCACATGGTGCCGATGCTGATGGATCGCGGTATGTCCTTCAGTGCCGCGGCGCGCTGCATGTCGACCCTGGCGGTGGCCTTGATTTTCGGTCGCATGCTGGCGGGTTACCTGATGGACTATTTCTTCGCGCCCTTCGTCACAGCAGCCTTTATCGTGTTTGGCCTGGCCGGGGGCATCGTGTTACTGGCGCTGGGCGCGGTGGGAACCTGGGCCTTCGTCGCCGCGGCCCTGGTGGGGCTGGCGACGGGATCAGAGATCAGTGAAATCGCCTATATCGTCGGGCGTTATTTCGGTCAGCGGGCGTTCGGCCTGATCTACGGGATTATGTTCGGTGGCTTTCAGTTGGGTTCCGCCGTGGCAGCGCCCATGATGGGTTACTACCACGACAGCCACGGCGACTATATTGGCGCCCTGTGGGGAATCACCGCCCTGGTGTTACTGGGGGCGGTGTTGATTGCGCTGTTGTCGCCTTATCCGGATAAAACCCGGGAATCCTCCTAGGATTTCCTGGATGTTTTCACAGTGACCGCGCTGACCAGGTTTTTGACTTCTGCACTGGCGCACTGGGGGCACTTTTCGCCGTGCTTGTCGTGCTCCTTGATGGTTTCCAAGAGATTGAACTTGTGGCCACATTTCTTACACTCGAATTCGTAGGTAGGCATGGCGGTGACTCCTCCCGGCACTGATGAGCTCAGGTCTTCATTTTAGTATAGTTCAACACGCAGGCCCCTACGGGTCATAACCCCGGAGCAAGGACCATGGACGCTGCAGCTTATCCCCCCGCCTATCCCCATGACCCGATTGAAGCTATCACGGATGATGTTTTTATGGTCCGCGGCAGTATCAAGTTGAATGCCCTGATGAAGATTACCCGGAACATGGCAATCAGGAGGCGGTTACGCCTCTTTGACAAGTTTTGCGCACAGTCAGTTTCAAAACGAAACTAATCTAAATATCGGGGGTCACATGAACTGCCCACAGATGCTGTGTGGATCCTAATTGATGTATTAGCTTGAACTGGAGAAGTCTATGAAAGTGTATGGTGCGAATTTATCCCCTTTTGTACGCAAAGTGTTAGCTGTGTGTGCGGTTAAGGGGCTGGACTACGAACACGAAGTGGTCATGCCGGGCAGCGACGACCCGGCCTACCGGGAGATCAGCCCGCTGGGCAAGATTCCCGGGTTTGAGGATGGCGATCTCAGAGTCAGCGATTCCAGTGTGATTTGTGAATACCTTGAAGAGACTTACCCGGAAGTAGCGATGCTGCCGGCTGACCCAGCGCTCCGGGCCCGCTCGCGCTGGTACGAGGAATATGCGGATTCGACGTTTGTCGAGGCCTTGGGACCCTTCTTCTTCGAGCGCTTCTTCAAGAAAGTGGCTGGCATGGGTGAGCCCGATGAGGAACGCCTCAAGCAGATAGCCGAGGAAGTGGCCCCGGAGAGGTTGGCCTATGTGGAAAGCCAGGTGCCAGCAGAGGGCTATTTGTTTGGTGACAGTATCGGCATTGCCGATATCGCCCTGGTGTCACCCATGATCAATGGCGAGTACGGCGGCTATGAGATCGACGCCGGCCTATATCCCCGTACCGCGGCTTACCGCGATCGCGTCAAGGCCCATCCCGCCGTGGCCGCCACACTGGCCGCGGAGAAAGCCATGATGGAGGCCATGGCCGCCTGAGCGATGGTAATACGCGATCATCGCCCTGCTCTTTGTGCGGGGCGGTTTCGTACGCTCGGGCCTGGGTTTCGGGGCTGCGGTGCCGACCCTGCCGTTACGCCTCCAGGCTCTTGAGTTCGGTTTCGCTGCCGTCGTAGACCTCGATTGCAGTTCCCGACAGGGGCTCACCGCCCTCCGGGGTGACCCGGTAGGTTTCCTGGAAGTACAGGGAGTGGGTGCGCTCTTCATTCATAACGTGTGGGTGCATGGAGCAAACCATGTTTTCCGGCAGGACAAAATCAAAACCCTCGCCGATGCGGGGCATTTCAATCATGGTCATACCTATGCTGTGGCCGCAGACATGGCCTGAGCGGTAGCCACGATCGACAAAGGGCTGCATGCACACCTTGTGCACCTCTTGCGCGGTGCGGCCAGCTTTCATGTTTTCACGCACCAGTACGTGAAACTCCTGCTGGGCATCCATCATGTCCTGGGTAATAGCATCCATTCCGTTGGGCATGAGTGGGCGCGAATACTCCACCCAGTGGCCGCCTTCACCGGAAATTTCCAGGCCGT
>JAPUKZ010000076.1 GCA_027295405.1 Gammaproteobacteria bacterium | reverse complement strand
TCGGCCTGTTCTCACTGATCCAGCGCCGTCGAGAGCGGGAGCGTCGTTTTGAACTGCGGCAGAGTTTGCGCGGTGCGCTGCGGGAAATCCTGAGCTACCTTGACATCGGTCTGTTGGAAGAACACTCGGAGCCGGCGGACTCCCGGTCGCTCGAGGAAGATCCCAAAATGGTGGCGGCGCTGATCATGAAGCTGGCGGACAATCCGCTGGCACTGGACGCCATGGCCAGGCTGAAAGCGGTTGCGGAACGCAATCTCATCACTATTCACGACCTTATCCCGGTTGCCGCGCAGTTAAGTGCTAATCATATGCGCTGGTGGCTGGCTATCACCGACAGTGTGCGCCATCTTTCCGAGGCCACAGACAGGTCCGCAGTGGCGTCGGCCACGCACCAGTTCCTCGCCAACCTCGGCGAATTCGACGAACTCGAACTCTAACCCAAAGTTATCCACAAAAACCCAAGTGGCCCCGGCCCCTTGGAAGGGGGCCGGGGCCCCGTGGGGGTTTGTGGATAACTTTCCTGCTTTTCCCGGTGTTTGCTAGCGGAGGACGCGATCGACGAATTTGCGCATCAGGGCGTTTGATTCGGGGGTTTCGACCGCGGCGCTGAGAATCTCGTCCAGGTGGTGGTCGCCGTCGGTATAGGCCTGTTTGTAGATGGTCAGGCGCGATACCAGGGTGGCGCGATCGACTTCAGGGTGAAACTGGCAGGCCCAAAAGCGCTTGTTGTTTACCCTGAAGGCGTGGCAGCAGGGACGGGTGTAGGCGAGTTCAGTAGCGCCGGGTGGGCACAGCAGTGAGCGCTCACGGTGTACGGCGATGGCGTGGAAGCCATCGGGAACATCCCGAAACAACAAGTCCTCGGCGGCCGCCGGGCGCAGGGAGATGGGCAGGCTGCCCATCTCGTAGTCGCTCTCATCGCGAACAATCTCGCCGCCCAGCACCAGTACTGCCAACTGGAAACCGAAGCAGGAGGCAAACACCGGAAAATCAACTTCTATGCAGTGCTTGAGCAGAGCGATGCAGGCGGGTACGGCCGGGTAGCGCTGCGGCTCCAGCACGCTGGCTTCACTGGCCCCGCCTACCAGCAGTGCGTCGTAACCCACGAGTGCTGCCGGACCAATCTCGTGGCTGTCGAAGACGTTGAGGATATCTATTTGCCCGGCGTCCACACCGCAATAGCGGACGAAACTTTCGAAGTCCTCCTGTCGCACTCTGGGGTCGTGACGAATTTGCAATAACAGCAGGCGCGGGACAGGGGTGCGACTCATGCCCTAAGTGTAGCAGTTGCACTGCCCAATTTGCCGCTCTCTTACCAGGCGCGAGGTCGACAGTGCCCTGGTCACTGCCGGTTTTGCCGTGATGACCGGCGGTGGACCCCGTATTATGGAGGCCGCCAATCGCGGTGCCAGGGAGGCCCTGGGATTGATCGGGATGCCGATCATTATCATCTCTACCAGTGGCATGGCAACGGGTGGACGGGTACTGCACCACCTCAAGCGGATGTATTGCCCAACCATCGCGACAGCATCATGTTTGCCGGTTATCGGGCACGGGGTACGCGCGGTGCCGATCTGGTGCAAGGGGAGCCCCAGGTGAAGATCCACGGGCATTCGGTAGAGGTGGATGCACAGATTGAAAGCCTGGAGTTTCTCTCGGCCCACGCCGACTACCTTGAGCTGATTCAGTGGTTGGGTAAAATTCCGGTGGCGCCCAAGCGATGTTTCATTACCCATGGCGAGCCGGATTCAGCGGCAGCTTTGCAGAAAGCACTGCAGGACGACCCGGGCTGGGTGACGTGGTCGAACTGTAGGCAGTCTCTGCAGGAAACTATTCGGCCGGCACAGCCCGCCATTCATAGTTGAGCTTTACTTTGCTGGCCCCGGGTGCCCCCCTGCCAGGCGCGGTAAGCTGGTAACTGAAGCCCGCTTCTGGAATCGCTGCACCGCCAAAGGGTAGTTTGGGGTTTTGGTAGCGGTTGGGACGCTGGTCGCTAAACTCAGCTACTGCTGAAAAAGGTCTGCTACTTTCGCGTACCATTTCGCCGTTTACACCCCGATAAAACTCCACCCCATTGGCGAAGGTTTGCAGAGCGAAAGGCGCGTCGGCCGAGTGCCAGTTGCGCAGTGCCCGGTCATACAGACGGTACTGGGTTTTGCCCTCACGTATTCGCAAATCAAACAGGCTGGAACCACTTTTACGCGCGCGCCGCTCTGGCCCGGGCAATAATTCGTTGACGATACTGTAGCCGTACATCAACTGCCGCCCATTCCAGGACAGCTTCTCCATCGGCGGCAATCCGTTTTGCAGCGCCGACAGACAGTCCTGGCGGTCTTCCGCGGCGACGTCGGTGGAATAATATTCGGGCCGGCGCTGGAAACACATGGTTTCAACGTAGCCGCGGCGCAGCAGGGGTTGCGCTGCATCGTCAAATTCCCAGCGGCTCCAGCCTTCGGAGTTCTGGTAGTATTTTTCGGGCAGAGCCGGCAGTTCGAATTCCTGGGGCGTGGAGTCCACGACCAGGAGGAAGCCCTGCCCGGGGCCGGATTCTGCCGGTTCGTTCTGGCTCCACAGGTATTCGCCGTTGTAGTACCACATCACTACGCCGGGACGATAGTTCACATTCAATGCCTGCATGCCACCCTTGCCATCAGGGAAAAAGCTGAAGCCCGGGTGCGACAGGGCGGCATCGTAGTTCTTGACGCTGGCAAAGCTTGCGTAGGGATCGCGGTACTCCATCAGGTAGAAATGGGGTACCGCCAGATGATGGCTGCCTCCTGACAGAGTAAAGCCATCCGCGTCCCAGCCTGCCAGGTCAGAACCCTCAAAATCCTCCAGAAAGTCAATGGCGGGGATGGCGATATTGTCCAGCAGGGCGCCGTCTTCCACGGCTGCCCCGTCGGTGAAATAGGTGAAGCGCACGGTAAGCTGCTTGCCCCGATACTCACTCAGGTCGAACTCGGCGCGGACCCATTGTGCCGCCTCGCAGGGGTCCGTCGTGTTTTGGCCCACCCGATCTTCTGCCAGGGTGCGCTGCTTGGTCGGATCGCAGCCTGCAGCCAGTTCGACCTTGCCGTCACCGTCCTCATCGCCGCTGCGCCCGGTGAAACCCGGCAGGGAACCCTTGCCCTCGTGACCCTTGGCGGATGGCATGACGCTGTGGTTGTCATCAACCGCGGTTTTATCAGTGGGCATAAGGCGCTTGAAGCTCTCGCCTGCAACGGCGGCTTCGACATACAGGTAGTCCCACTCCGCCTCGATTACAAACCAGGTATCCAACGACATTGACAAGGGCGTATCCGCCCGCACGGAGCGCAGGTCGAAGCGACGCGTCAGTGAGCGATTCATATCATTGCCCTGACCGGAATAAGCGGCCTGCTTGCCATTGTTTGCAGCCAGTGGGCCCATATCGATGTCGCGAAATTTGGGCGGCAAAATAGCCATCACCGCATCGCACACGCCACTTACGCCTGAATCTCCCGCTTGGCCGGACCAGTCGTTCATGGTCTTCAGGTACAGTGAGCCCCTGGCTTCACCTCCCAGGACCGGTGGGCGCAGTACACACGGTCGCATCCAGCCCAGGACCATGCGCGCCCAGGTGCTCAGTTCCTGGGGCTCCGGGCTGGTGGTTCCGGACATGGCCTCCCAGGATGCGGTGGAATTGTTGGTTTGCCGGGCATAGACATCCGGCAACCCCAGCGAGTGGCCAAATTCGTGAATAAAGGTCGACACCTCGGTGTACTCGGATTGCATGTTGTAATCCCGGACCCATAAGCCGTTGCCGATATCCACGCCGCCACGGTCATTCAGCTGTCCCTCAACCACTGGGCCACTGTCGAGGTTTTGGCTCAGGGTAAAGCGATGCGGCCAGATGCGATCGGCGCAATCCCGCTCATCCTGGGTCAGGCTGAAGAACGCATCGGCCTTCGCATTTTCGTTCAGTTTCTCACTCAGCTTGTAGAAACCCTGGCAGGAAGCCTGGCCCTTGCCCGCCACAATCATGACGAAGTGATCCAGGTAGCCATCCGGCTCGTCAAGGTTACCGTCGCCATCAAAATCCTGTGGGTCCCACTGGTCGTAATCCGACCAGGCAAAATCCGGCTGCAGGGCGTAGGCAGCACGCAGGGTTTCCACGACGAGTTCGGTGGCTCTCTCGTCATTGCGCCAGGAGCCGTCGGTAGCCTGCACGGGCCGTCCGAAGTAGTGCAGCGGTTGTTCCAATTGCACCACGGGGAAAATACTCCCGGTGATGTTGTACAAGCCGCGGGACTGGTGGTGATAGTAGTGGGACAGGGTGGCGGGTTCGGGCTTGCTTACACCGCCGGCAAATAGCAGGGTCTGGAAGTAATCGCGATTCTTCGCATCCTGTGCCGGATCCCCAGCGAAGCGATCATAGCCTTTGTCGGAAAATTGTACCGGCAGCACCAGCAGCTGGTGCGGTCGCTCGCTGCTGGCCAGCACGGGTTTGATGGAATCGCTCTTGATTTGCGGGTGCCCGAGTTGGTCAAACTGAAATTTGGCCAACAGGTCTACCATGCGTTGCGCATCGCGCTCCGTGGACTGGGACACGACGGGCGCCGCGAGGACCAGACCAAGCAGGATTAAAACAGTCATTCTAGTAAGCATGCCGACCCTATCGCGCGTTTTGCGGGATTTTGATCACCGGGTTCGGTGATGATTATTGCGCGCCATTCTATAGGGTTCAGCCCGCCGTTTCGTCGAAAAGTCGGTTTCTTTGGGATGGAACGAGCCGGTACCGCGTTAAAGCGCGGAATCGCAGTCGCAGTACCGGTGTCCGGATGGTGCTCAGGCGGGTAGGGCGGCCAGGGTTTGCTCCAGTGGAGGCGCCGCGTTCACCACGCTTTCGGCATCCTTGCGCACATGGTTTTGCAACATTTCATGCCTCACCATGGCCGGGCTCACGGTGCCCAGGTCCAGGCATTCGCGCAGCAGGCCGAAAAACAGGTTCTCCTGGTTCTTGTCCGGATGGGCCTTGTAATGGCCGAGGAAGGCGTAATCTCCAAACAGCTTGCGGCGCAGGTGCAGCAGCCAGCCCAGCGGGGGGAACCATTTGAACTTGTCTGCCGGCATGAAATCCACCGGCAGGCCGGTTTTCCAGGGCTGGGTCCAGCGCTTGGTAGTGTGCAACATGCGGGTGCGCTGGTTCAGCACATCCAGGTCGTTCCAGTTTTTTTCCAGCAGGCCGATGTTGGCGCGATCTTCGTACTGCAAGGTGATCCACTTCTTGTAATCGCGTTTGCCCTCGAACATCTCGTTGAACTGCTGTTCCACATTCCAGTGTTTCAGTTTGGCGCAATCCAGCAGCATGACACTGCTGGCCATGGGGCCATTGATATCCATGCTGACCCGGCTGCGGGGGCGGCACAGGATGGCCTTGCCTTCCATGTCGCGGCTCAGCAGTTCCCAGACATCGCTCACGGCAAAAACGTCCGGGTCAATAATCAGGGCGCGGCCCTTGAATCCCATCAGTTCAGGGGGCATGAACCGCAGCGGGGTGAAGGATTGCAGGTCGTTCATGTGCCAGGCGCGCTTGACCCCGTTGCGCAAGAACAATTCGCTTTCCCTGGCTGCCAGAAACGGGTGGTCCCTGGTTTCGATGAACTTGATATCAAACTCGTCATTGTGTTGAGAAAAACGACGAAGAGACCGCTCTGCCACATGCGCACCAAGAATCTGTTGGTGGTTAACGTGAATAAATACACAAGGTTTGGTGTCCATCAGCTGTTCCTGCTCTCGCTTCTTTATCCGCAATAGGGTCTTTTCCCAGCAAGCAGCCGATTCCTGCGCTTACTGGGGGCGTGTTTATAACCGTTTTGCCCACTCAGGGAAAGAGAACTATTTACGTTGCGGGTCGGTTCGACTGTGGTCATTGATCCAGGTCAAAACCGGGGACGTTCCCGGTACCCTGCAGGCGGTGGACGAGATCCCCCCAGCCGGCCTCGCAAAAGCCGCAGGAATACTTCCTGCTAAGGGTGTTTGCGGTAGCGGCCGAGGGTGTGTATACAGAGTAAGCGCCGTCGGTAGTGGGTTTTCGGAAAGACACATCGCTAAGTGGAGTTCACGGTTGAACGAGTCGCTCAATATTATCTCACTGCCTCGCCTGGCCGTCGGATTGATTCCGGCGTTGATTGCTATCGCCATCATGTTGCGCTGGGCACTGAATGCCAAAACGGGACTCTATGCCATCACCCGAATGTTGCTTCAGCTCTTGGTTATCGGTTACTTCCTGGCATTCATCTTTGAAACCGAGCAAAGCGCCATAGTCGTGCTCGTACTGGCGGTGATGCTGGGTGCGGCCTGTTGGATTTCCATGCGCCCGGTAGTCGATCGCCAACCGCAGCTCTATCTGCATGCCTTTATCGCCATTTCACTGGGCGGGGTAGCGACGCTGGTCCTGGTTACCGGCTTTGTACTGGAGATCAGGCCCTGGTTATCACCACGCCATGTCATTCCCCTGGCAGGAATGATTTTCGCCAGTTCCATGAATGCGGTAAGCCTGGCCGCGGAGCGCCTTGAAGCAGAGTTTCGAACCGGGAAAAGCTACGATGAAGCAAAGGGTACCGCACTAAATGCGGCGCTTATTCCTATCATCAACTCCCTGTTCGCCGTCGGTTTGGTGTCTCTGCCCGGCATGATGACGGGCCAGATATTGTCTGGCACCTCACCCTTGGTGGCTGCCCGGTATCAAATCGTGGTGATGTGTATGCTGTTCGGTGCGTCGGGAATTTCCGCGGCGATCTACCTGGCACTGGGCAGGGCAAATTCCATGAGGTAATTGCAAACTTATTGATTTTATTAAGGAGCTGAATAGTTACCTGCAGTTCGATCAATAGCAACAGATCTCACCTGGCCCAAGAAGAAAGACTCTGCGGCTGCCGATGAATTCGCGTAATGGCCCGGTGATTTGAGGCACAAGAGGGGAATCCTGGCGACAATGTGCCATGCCGGGAGGCATGCTCGCTTAATAGGCATCATTGGCATATATTGCCAATGATGCTAGTCTTTGGATAATTTCAATGAGGTGAACTATGCCGACAAGAAACGTTGTTCTGACCGATAAGCAGGAAGCCTTTGTGGGCGAGCTGGTCGCCGCCGGGCGTTATCAAAATGCGAGTGAAGTGTTGCGCGCAGGCCTGCGTCTTTTAGAGGATCAGGTACAGCGGCGTCAAGCCGAATTGTCTGATATCCAGGCAGGCGTTATCGCGGGCTTTGATCAGGTTGCACGAGGTGAGTTTGCTGAAGGCACAGGTGAAGAAGCCATTGAAAGAGCATTTAAGCACGCGGTTGAAAAGCGTGGTTTATGAGAAGCTATCGTTTATCGCCGCAGGCCGAACAGACGCTGGAAGAAATCATTGGTTGGACGATTGATCAATTTGGGCTTGACCACGCTGCTAAATATAAACGCCAACTAAGAAGCCGGTTATCCTCTCTCGCAGTAGACGACGTACCTCACGGACGGTCTTGCAACAACTTACTTTCCGGTAACCGCAATGCGGTTGATCTTGAATATTATCGGGAAGGTCGGCATTACATTATTTACCGAAATAACAGTGACGGGATCTTTGTTGTGGATTTTGTCCATGGCTCCCGTGATCTAGAGGCCATTATTCAGGATTTATCCGAAACCGACTGAAAGAACGGTTTGATCCGGAGAGGCTGGTACTATTCCTGTGAAGACGAACGACTCCGCCAATACCAGCCAGGAAATCGACGCGATCAATCGACGACTTCAGGGGCTGGAAGACGAAAAATCCAAACTTCTTTCCCGCAAGAAGGAGCTTGAGTCAGCTGCTGGAAGTTTGATCGCCATTTCGTCCACGCTGGCTGCGAAAGAAAAAGTCGCGTTATTTCAGAGGTACTTTGTTGGGCGACATGATATTCACGCTTTTCGCTGGGAGAACGCATCCGGTAAAAGTGGTTACGCGGTTGCCTGCCACAATGAATGGCAACCGGGAATATGCAATAAACCGAAAATCAAATGCAGTGATTGTACGAATAAAGCCTACAAGTCGCTCGACTCTAAGATAATTTATGATCATCTCTCGGGCGTTCAGACAGTTGGACTTTATCCCCTTATGCATGACGACGCCTGTCATTTGCTGGCGGTTGATTTTGATAAATCCGATTGGCAACACGCGACACAGGCTTTCTCAAATGTCTGTGGTGAGCTCGATATCCCCCTGCCATAGAACGATCTCGATCCGGTAATGGTGCGCACATCTGGATATTCTTTGAAGATAAAGTGCCAGCGCGTGACGCCCGCCGTTTGGGATTCGGTTTGCTTGATCGGGCCATGGAGCGTTATGTGGGGTTGTCGTTCGATTCCTATGACCGTTTGTTTCCCAACCAGGATTCCCTGCCCAGCGGTGGTTTTGGTAATTTAATTGCTTTACCTCTACGTCATCCTCGACATCTTCAGCCGTTACACTGTCGGCTGGATGGTGGCCTCACGGGAGTCGGCCACCCTGGCCAGGAAACTGATCCGCGAGACCTGCGCCAAACAGGGAATCACGCACGAACAACTCACCCTCCACGCCGACCGGGGATCGAGTATGAAATCCAAGGCGGTGGCCTTACTGCTCGCCGATCTCGGTGTTACGAAGACCCATAGCCGACCCCATGTGAGCAATGATAATCCGTTCTCGGAGTCGCAGTTCAAGACACTCAAGTACCGCCCGGAGTTCCCCAAGCGCTTTGGTTCCCTGCAGGATGCCAGAGCCTTCTGCCAGCCGTTCTTCCACTGGTACAACACTGAACATCGTCACGCTGGAATAGCTTTTATGACCCCGGAGGACGTGCACTACGGGCGGGCAAAGCAGATATTCGATACACGGTCGGCGGCCCTGGATGCTGCCTTTGCAGCTCACCCTAAACGTTTCAAGGGCAAACGACCTGTTCCAAAATCTTTACCGGAGGCGGTTTGGATCAACCCACCTGTCGAGGTCGACGAGAACTCTGGCCAGGAGGAAGCTGCATAGCGACACTAATTAAATGAAATCGGTGTCTCACTTTCATTGACACATTCCGCTTGCCCATCCCTTCCTTGAACTGCTGGAAGAGCATTCTGACTTGATTACTCTTGTCCTGGGGGAACAGCTTCAAGACACTACGCTTGATCTTCCTGACAGTATCAGTATGCAAATCCGAGTAGGCATAGATTGTGCTATAACTCAGTTATGGAACTTCTCGGCTATATTGCCATTGGTTGTGTTGTGCTATGGACAGCAAACGTGCTGATTGATTGGTGGCTGTAGACGCGCACAGCAGGCCATGAGCGTCAACCAGCTAACCACCCTCGCCCTTGCCTACCTGGAAGCAGATTCGGGTGAAATGCTCCGCCGGCAGCAGGCTCTCGAAGAGTACCTGCGCCAGGCTGGAAACTCAGATGAGCAGATCAAGTTCTGGATGGGGTTCTGTATCACCATGGACGGCGATGAAGATGGCGATCTGCGGAGTGTGGTGGCCTCTGATGCGGCGTTATCGGTGTTACAGGGGAATCTGAAAGTCAGATAGAGAGTTTCACCCTGCAATCGCCACTACCTTGCTACTCTCGTTCCGGTGTGTCGGGGGGAATACCCACCAGGCCTGCTCCAGGTCAGAATTGGGAATAATCGCCACCGGGTACTTGAATCGGCAATCGAGCTTTACCTCGTTGGAAAAGATAACCCCGAAGTGCTT
>JAPUKZ010000075.1 GCA_027295405.1 Gammaproteobacteria bacterium | reverse complement strand
ACCATGAGTATCGACGCGCAGCTTGATTTTTCGTTTGGTAGGGCTGCTGGTCCAATAGTAAGGCGCCTGTTGTCGAATGATGCGACGCTCTGCCCGTGTGGTCGTCAACAATAATTGCGTCGATTTACGTCACTGTTGATGATCGATACGTCTCAAAAAAATCGACCACCGTTCACAGGCTAATTATTCGATGATATAAAGGAAGAAGCTATTAATGGATGGAGTTTTTGGTAGGGACAACCAACAGCTTACACAGTGTCGCATCCAACCCTGAAATTGTATGCGACGGCGTGGCACGCTCCGGGCCTGACTGCTACCATCCCGAGAAGTTTTCTGTGCGGGCCCTAGCCTTGAAACTACCCATTGTAACAATCGGCCTGATCGCGGTGGTCGCGGCCCTCGTTTTTGGCGCTGACCCGATAGTCGAGAGCATACTTGACCGGAAACTGGCACCCCTGTTGACCCGACAACTGGGCCTGCCGGTAACGCTGGCTCCGATTGAGACCGAAGTCCTCAGTCTCAGCGTCCGCAGCTCCCGACTGGTCATGGGTGATCCCGACAACCCCGCCGTAGAAGTGGCGGATGTGGTGGTAGGTCTCAGCTGGAGCGCGTTACTGGCCGGAGACATCCGTCTGGTCCATGCCCAGGCTGCGGATCTGTCAGTCAGCCTATCGAACTGGCCCGGCAACGATAAGCCACGGCCCGAGAACTACGAATTTCTCGAACCCTGGCTACCGAAAACCCTGCACCTGCAAGCAGGCCGTTACATCCCCGCGGAGGGTGAGCCCTGGTCGGTGCGGGAATTGGAATGGCAGCGACACAGTCCTAATGGCGCGAGCCTCGCCTGGTCAGAAAATCGCGCGCTGGCGGAGATCCGCTTCAGCGCTGAGTTGGCGTCACTCCCGGACTTGCTAGGACTCAAGGACTTCGACCTCGAGATCGAGATAACGGCAGCGGACACTGTGGCTAATGGCGCCGTGCTTGAATTGGCTGTGAAACCTGGCGAAACTGGCGGTTACAGGTTGCTCGCCCGGGCCGATAACGCAACGACTCAGCTGCGGCTTTCCGCGGGAAGTGCCGTCCCCTGGCAATTCCCCGACTACTCCGATATCTACCTCAGCCAGCTGCGGCCTGAAGTCGTTGTGGCATTGATGGAGACCTTCTCGAGAGAAAGTGAGGGTACAGACTTTGAGGCATCGCTGTTGGTCGCGCTGCCCCGCCTCAAGCTGCCGCCGCACCGGGGCCACATGGAAATTGGTGAGATTCGGCTGGACGATGAGGTTGTGGTGGACACGTTCATCAACTTCTCAACAGGTGCACAGGGACTATCGGTTGACTCCGTGACCAGCCAGGGCCCGAGTGCGGCCCTGGAGGGGGCTGGTTCCCTGGAGGCTGTTGATGACAGCTGGAGCCTCCGGTTTGCGGCAGAGCTGAACGCGAGACAAGCCAGCGAGAGTATCGCCGCGCGCGTACTCGATGCCGACTGGCACTGGCGTTCAGGGCGCATCCAGCTGCAGGGAGACGGCGACACCCCGGGCGAGCTCCTGGATTCGCTGCAGGGTGATCTGCTGCTGCTGGGCACGCATCGGGGTGAAGTGGATACGCCTTTAAAAATACAGGGGCGGCTGGGCAAGCATCCGGATTTTTTTGCGCTGGAAGAGTTGGAAATAAAAATGGGCACGGCCGTTCTCGAGGGCTCAGTGGCGTTCTCCGGCGGGCGAGAGAGGCAGCTCAAGGTGCGCCTGGAAGGACAGAGTCTCGACCTGAATTTCCTCTTCGATGGCACCGACGCGGCCCCCATGCCCGGTATTAAGTTACCCGAGTACCTGGGATTGTTTCCCGAAGTTGAGGTCGATGTCGTGGTGGCCGTTCGCGACTTGCAAACGCCGAGAATCAACCTGGCCAAGGCTGATTTCGCACTGGATCGTAAACCAACTGCCGGCCGACTGGTGGTCGCTGCGACGGGTATCAAGGGTGGGAAAACGGAGGTACAGCTGGATTTCGAGACCAGTCCCAACTCTCCCACCACCGTCACCATGACCGTGGACCTCGCCGCAATGGACCTGCCGCGTGCGTTCGCGCAGGAACGTGGCCTGTTCGACACGCGTGCTACCGGCAACATGGTCTATACCAGCCACGGCAATGGCGTCGCGGAAATTTTCGGGGCCATGCGGGGAAATGCAGACCTGACAATTGCTTTGCGAACCGATGCAGACTGGAACCGGCCATCCAGGCCGGAAGAGGAGCTGCGATTCTCGGGGACATCCAGCCTGGTGATTGACGGCGACAGGATCAAGGGCTTGTACATCAAGGATATCAACATCGATACTGTGAAGCAGGACCTCTCCGGCGACATTTCCGTGGTTGCCGGGCGCGAACCCTGGCTGATAGCCCGCTTGCAGTCGGATCGGCTCGACATCAGTCAGCTACTGGAGTGGGCACCGGAAACACCGGAAGACGCGGACGCGGCCGACCTGCTCACGTCACTGCGTGAGCTCGGTCAAGTGCAGTTGTCTTTCGCGGCCGACATCGTGGAGGTACTCGAAACGCAGCTGCAAGATGTGGTTCTGGAAATTTCTTCCGACCGGGATCATTTTGTACTGGAACGCCTGGATCTGAGCTTTGAAGGTAGCCGACTTGAAGGGCGCGCGGTGCTGGACTGGGAGGGCGAACTGGCTGAATTCCTGGCTTCCGCTACCGTCACGGATATCCTGCTCGACGATTTTCTCAATCCAGATTCTGCCGGGCAAGGCATGCCTCTCTCCGGCTCGATCGAGCTTGCCGGGCAGGGCACACATTTTGCAGAGATCGCAAGCAGCCTCAGCGCTCAGCTTAACTTGAAGGCGCAACCGGAACAGGGAGCGCTGCGCCGCCAGTTGCAAGTCGATCTGCAGCGACTGCGGCATGGCGTGCGAGCGGACATTAAATCGCTGGCATGGAATGACAGTGAACTGCGCGGACGAGTGCTCTATCAGAACAGCTCACCACCGCTGTTGGAGGTCGATATTACCGGAGGAACCCTGAACCTTGAGCCCTGGGAGGGAAGTGGTGCGGATACCACGCCGGTTGAAACCATGGATGATGGCGGTACACCCTTCTCCCGCGCGGCCAGAACCACCTCACTGGTTGTTAGCAAATTGCTTACCGTTCCCAGCCAACTCCTGTCCAGTAGCGCGCAAGCCTCAACAGAAGGGCGGTATTTCAGTGACGAGCGTATGGATACGACATTTCTGATCGGTCATGAAACGCACATCAAGGGGCAGCTGGCAGCAGTTTTCAGTCGCGAGGGCACGGCCAAAGATCTGGAATTCGATGTCAACATCGTCGACGGCAAACTGAACTTGAAAACGCGTGCCGGCTACCTCAATGGTGGTACTATCGAAATAAAACTGGATTTCGACACGGCGCCCGAGTTGCCCACTGCCGCCCTGACGGTTTCCTTCAAGGACGTGTATCGCACCCCGCAGTTAGTGAGCTCCCCCCGCACAGGATTCATCGCCGTAACCAGTCGCGGCAGAAGCCAGGCAGAGCTGGCCGCACACCTGAACGGGGTGACCTACGTTGAGTTAGGGCGCGGCCCCATCAATTACGGGAGCATGTCCCTGCTCACGACGGACGTAGCCAGCGGGGTGTTCCGGGCTCTAATACCGGGTGCCGCGAAGAAAGAGCCAGAGCTGCGCTGCGGTATTACCCTGGGGAAATTCACCGACGGTATCGGCATTACACCCTACGGATACGCCGCCCGCACCGACACTGCTAACCTGATGGGACAGATCGAGGTCAACTTCCGTAAACAGGAATTGTCGATGCGCTTTCAATCGCGCAGCCGCGAGGGCATCGGCCTCAGCCTGGGAAATGCCTTCTCCAACACGGTAAGCATCAGGGGACCGCTCAGTAACCCCGCCATTGTTCCCAATACCACCGGATTACTGTTTCGGGGTTGGGCGGCCTTTATGACAGCAGGCATGTCGATGCTGGGTGAAAGCATGATTAACCGGGCGCTGGCCAGCACCAATCCCTGCAATGACATCCGCAATGCTATCAGGAAAGACCTGTGTACAAGCGAAGAACCAGTGGCGGAATCGCCCCTGGTGTGCCCACCCTGATTGGGGACGAGATATTCCTCTGGGGCACTCACACTCGTTATGTGTATTATGAAAGGACAATCGAGGGAGAAATCAATGCGCCTGAATCACGTCTTGTTCATAGCAATCCTGGGGCTGGGTGTCGCTACCTGAATTCCTGTGCTAGCCCAGGCTGCCAATAAGAAACCGAACATCCTGCTCATCGTGGCCGACGATATGGGCTGGACAGACCTGGGCAGCTTCGGCAGCGAGATAGAAACACCGAATCTCGATACGCTTGCCCAGCGCGGTGTGAAATTTAC
>JAPUKZ010000074.1 GCA_027295405.1 Gammaproteobacteria bacterium | reverse complement strand
GTAAAACCGTTTTCGGTGGCGTTTTTCCACGATTGCCGTTGTTCCTCAATGGCCGCAGCACGCAGCGCGTAGACCACGTCCAGACCGCTGTCACGCAGGTTCAGGCCCTGGTTGAGGCCCTGTGAGCCACAGCCGATCACGACCAGCTTCTTGCCTTTGAGTTTCTCAACGCCATCTGCAAACTCGCTGCGGTCCATGAATCGGCACTTGCCCAATTGCTCCAGTTGCAAGCGTAGCGGCAGGGTGTTGAAGTAATTCTGGCCCATGGTGATTCTCCTGTTCTGGGGTGAAACGGTGAGTGTAAAGATAGAAAAGGGCGACCAATGTACTGCATAAATATTCTTGCGTAAAACGAAATAAAATAAATACTGTATTGCATTTTTTGCAATACAATAGGTCGATGGACGTCCGCTCCTTGCAATTGTTCCTGACCCTGTCGGATACCCTCAGTTTCAGTCGTACGGCTGAGCAGCGCCACCTGAGCCTGTCTACAGTCAGTCGCGCCCTGCAACGGTTGGAAGATGAGGTGGGGCAACGCCTGCTGGAGCGCGACAAGCGTACGGTGCGACTGACGCTGGCGGGAGAGCGCTACCGCGACTACGCCATATCCACCCTGGCCGAGTGGCAGCGCTTACTGGGGGATCTGCGTCCGCATAGCGGTGATTTGCGCGGTGAAGTGCGGGTTTATTGCTCGGTGACTGCCAGTTACAGTGTGCTGTCGCCAATTCTGGAGCAATTTCGCCGGGATTTTCCGCGCGTAGAAATCCTGCTGCGTACCGGGGATTACGCCGACGCGGTGGCGCGGGTGCAATCTGGTCAGGAAGATATCAGCGTGGTGGCGCGCCCCGATAAGCTGGCCGCTGCCCTGGAGTACCAGACCCTGCAACACTCGCCACTGCAGTTTATTGCCCCGGCTTTTCCCTGTGCGGTGGTCGAGCAATTGCAGCAACTGCAGCAATTGATATCACAGGAGCAGGATTTCAGTTGGGCGGAGGTGCCCTTCATCGTGTCGGAACGAGGGCTCAGTAAAGACCGGCTCGACCAGTGGTTCCGGTCCCGCGGCGAGCGTCCGCGAATCTATGCGCAGGTGGCGGGACACGAAGCCATAGCCGCCATGGTGGGCCTGGGTTTGGGGGTGGGAGTCGTACCGGAACTGGTGCTGCACAACAGTACCTTTCGCGACAAATTGCAAACAGTGGCGGCGCGACCCCGTTTGGGAGAGTTTCCGGTGGGACTGTGTGCACTGAAACAACGACTGGACAACCCACTGGTCGCGGCGTTCTGGCAAGTGGCCAGGCGTTCTTATGCGACCCCGATTTGATACTATGTAAGCCATGACCGGTAAAAAAGAAAAGCTTGCCGACAAACCCGGAGGCCTCGATATTGACCTGTTAGTCGATGAGCACGAGGAAGAGGTTTCGGAAGAGGGTAAAACCGTCCGTCGCAAGGGCATTTTCCTGTTGCCCAACCTATTTACTACCGGGGCCCTGTTCTGCGGTTTTTACGCGACTATCGCCGGCATCCGCGGCGACTTTGAGCCAGCCGGAATCGCCATTTTCTTTGCCATGATCTTTGATGGCCTGGATGGTCGGGTCGCCCGCATGACGCACACCACCAGCAGGTTTGGTGAGGAGTACGACAGCCTCTCGGACATGGTGTCCTTCGGTGTTGCGCCAGCGCTGGTGGTGTTCAGCTGGGGTTTGAGTAGTCTGGGTAAATTTGGCTGGTCGGTAGCTTTCATTTATGTGGCCTGTGCCGCGCTGCGTCTGGCCCGGTTTAATGCCCAGATCGAAGAATCAGACAAGAGCTGGTTTACCGGCCTTGCCAGCCCGGCCGCCGCGGCCGTGATTGCTGCCACGGTCTGGGTGTGCGACGACATCGGCTGGTCCGGCGCTCAGCAGCCCTTTGAGGTGTCCGTACTGGTGGCTGTGTTGACAATCACGGTGAGTATTCTGATGATCGTCAACATTCCCTACTACAGCTTCAAGACCATTGATGTGCGCGGCAGGGTTCCCTTCGCGGCGGTTATTCTGGTGGTGCTGATATTTGGGCTGGTGACCGTTGATCCCCCCCGCATCCTGCTGGGCGCGTTTCTGCTATACGCCGCTTCTGGCCCGGTGATGTTACTGATACGAGGCCGCAAGCCCCCGGCAGAAACCTGATTCCCGCTGGGGCGGGCCTTGTTTGCCCGGGCGCCCGGCAGGGACTGAGTCGGAACTTTTTCCCTCGTCCCAGTCTCAGCATGCAGATCCCAGTGACGCAGGCAAATCTGTTATGAGAACACCATTCAAGTCGGGCATACCTTCTTCTGAAATTACCAGCGAGAGTGCCTGGCTGAAAAGGCGGCAGTTGATGACTGCAGTTGCCGGTGGAGCCCTGGTCGGGTCAGCTTTGGCATCAGCTTTGGTTTCACCTGGGGCCAGTGCCCTGGCTGCGGGGCAGAGCCTGCGGCATCGCCCTGCGACCGCGAATAGCCCGGCAGGTTTTTATACGACTGAATCGCTGACGCCCTATGAGGACGTGAAGCGCTACAATAATTTCTACGAATTTGGCACCGACAAGGGAGACCCCGCGCGCCACGCCCATAAAATGTCGATCGACCCCTGGTCAGTGCGGGTTGATGGTGCAGTGGATAAGCCGGGGGTGCTCAATTTGGAAGATATACTGACCGGTTTTGACCTGGAAGAGCGGGTTTACCGGCTGCGCTGTGTTGAAGCCTGGTCGATGGTTGTGCCCTGGATGGGATTCCCCCTGTCAGATCTGCTCAAGCGCTTTCAGCCCACTTCAAAGGCAAAGTATGTGCAGTTCTACACCTTGCTCGACCGCGAGCATATGCGTGGCCAGCGCTCCTTCACCAGCAGCATCGACTGGCCCTATGTTGAGGGATTGCGCATGGATGAAGCCATGAATCCCCTGACCCTTATGGCGGTAGGTTTGTACGGCAAACCCATGCCCAACCAGAATGGGGCACCGATACGGCTGGTGGTTCCCTGGAAATACGGATTCAAGAGTATCAAGTCAATTTTCCGAATTCGACTCACCCAGCGCCGACCCAAAACTTCCTGGGAGCTGATCGCGCCACAGGAGTACGGTTTCTACGCCAACGTCAACCCGCAGGTGGACCACCCGCGCTGGAGCCAGAAGACAGAGAGGCGGTTGCCCTCCACATTGTTCAGCCCGAACCGTCGGGATACCTTAATGTTCAATGGCTATGGCGAGCAGGTTGCACACCTGTATAAAGGCATGGACCTTACGCGCGACTATTGATGCAGCGGGCGGTTAAACCACTACTGTTCCTGGTCTGCCTGCTGCCCCTCGCAAGTCTGGTCTGGGCGGCGGTGAACTACCAGTTGGGCCCGGATCCGGGTGAGAAACTGATGCTGGAAATCGGTGCGTGGGCGGCCCGACTACTCATAGCGACACTGCTGGTATCGCCACTGCGAACCTGGAGCGGCTGGGTCTCGCTGCTGCGCCTGCGCCGCATGCTGGGCTTGTTTTGCTTCTTTTATGCGAGCGTACATTTAAGCCTGTTTGCGCACTTCTATCTGGGTTGGGTTGCCGAACGATTACTGGAGGAAATCGTTGAGCGGCCCTATATCAGTGCCGGCTTTACGGCCTGGCTGATCATGCTGCCGCTGGCCCTGACCTCCAACCGGGCCATGCAGAGGCGGCTGCGCAGGAACTGGCAGCGCCTGCACCGGGGTGTTTACGCCGCAGCGGTGCTGGTGTCATTGCATATCCTCTGGCAAGTCCGTTCAGACTTCGGCGAGGCCCTCGTGTACGCCCTGATCTTCGCGCTGTTGCTGGCCTGGCGGCTTATGCGCTACCGGAAGAAGCAGTCTTCTGCTAGTAACGCGAAATTATTGGACGCCTAGGGCACTCCGGTCCATAACTTTGTCAGGGGGTATTTTCTCCCCCTGAGAGACCGTTATCCCCGACTGCCGCC
>JAPUKZ010000073.1 GCA_027295405.1 Gammaproteobacteria bacterium | reverse complement strand
CCCGGTGAACGGCATCCTCGCCTACGCGGTGGCCCCGGCGGTACCGATTGCGAGTTTCACCCAGCAGGAGATCAACGACGGGGATGTGGTTTACGTCCACGATGGCAGCGCCACCATTGCCGACAGTTTTGATTTCGATGTCGACGATGGCCAGGGCAATACCCTGGTCGGCGAGAGCTTCGCCCTCACCATCGCCGCGCCTCCACCGCCACCTCCACCTCCGCCTCCACCGCCACCACCACCACCGGATCCCGATCCTGTGCCAGAACCTGAGCCAGAACCGGAACCTGTACCAGAACCTGAACCAGTGCCAGAACCGGAACCTGTACCAGAACCTGAACCAGTGCCAGAACCGGAACCAGTGCCAGAGCCTGTTCCCGAACCGGAACCGGTTCCGGAACCCGTACCCGAATCGGAACCAGATCCAGAACCGAGCCAGCAGGCAACCTTGAGCGCCGATCGGTCTCCTGGAAGCCCGCAACCGGTGGTGACCACAGAGATGCTGGACAAAGGTTTCCAGCCCGATGGGGCGGACCCGGTAGAAATCCGGGCCAAAAGTTCCTACACCCCGGGCAACGAAGACTCATCCAACCAAGTTGCTGATAACGTTGCTGACGAAGCTACGCCCGATACCGGCGAAGACGCATCCGATGGAGCTGACACACCCAGCCGCTTCAGTGGCTACCTGGAACAGCCAGGCCAGGTCAGTGACGAGGAACTTGACCGCATCTACGCGTATACCGGGGCTGACGTCGACAATTCCGAATTCCGTCTGCAGGAGGAGAACAAGATCGGGCGGCTTGCCGACTTGTTGCCGGGGCTGGAAGAAGCCACCGGCAATAACGACCTTACCGATCCGGATAGCCCGCTGCAGTTTGCCCTGGACGACCTGCGCGACCAGCTTGAGAACGCCGTGAAGAAGGACATCTTGCGGGAATTGATGGTCACCGGAGCGGTACGCGTGACCGGGGCCACCTTGTCAGCCGGCTACCTGGCGTGGTTGCTGCGAGCTGGCCCGATGGTTGCCAGCCTGGTCGCCTCCCTGCCGGTATGGGCCAGGTTTGATCCACTGCCGGTGCTGCTGACTGACCCGGAGCGCAAGAAGTCAGATCTGGCCGCGGAAGACGAAGATGACGAGGCGGCCGAACAGGAGAAAGCCGCGGCACGAATACTCGATGGTTCGGGCGAAGTCGATCCACAATCCAGTGGTGCGCCGGCGTGATGACATTCTCTCCCATCGCCCGCATGAGTTTCAGCATGGCACTGCTGACCTTGAGTATCCTGTTGACGGGAGACCTGTTCTTCGGCGTGAATAACGACGGCCGCCAGGACGATCTGAAGGTACGCCAGCGGGTCATTGAGTCTCTGGCCGTGCAATTTTCCTCGCTGATCGCGGTCAACGACATGGAGACAATCAGGCTGACATTGCGCAACCTGGTGCTGCGTGAACAGGACGTAGTGTCGGCGGCATTGCGAAACGCAGATGGCAGAGTCCGGGCCGAAGCTGGCAATCACCGCCAGCAGTGGCAGGACATACCCTTCGGCAAGTCCACCCTCACCCACACCCAGGTCTCGATATTCAAGAACAAACAGCGCTGGGGCAGCGTGGAAATCCGCTTTGCCGATGCCATACCGAAGACCCACTGGGAAGATATCACCAGCCCCTTTGTCCTGTTGGCTGGCTATATGTTCCTGGCGGGCTTCCTCGGCTACCTGTTTTTCTTGCGGCGCACACTGAAACACCTGGATCCCGGCGCGGTAATCCCTGACCGGGTCAAAACCGCGATGGATGTGCTCACCGAGGGCGTCATACTGATCGATGAAAAGGAGCAGGTTGTACTTGCCAACACCGCCTTCAGCGACAAACTCGGTATCGCCAGTGAAGATCTCCTCGGCAAGAAACTGTCAGTGCTGGGTTGGACAAGCGTAGGAACCGAGCAGACCGACTACCCCTGGCAAATCGCCATGACGAGCGGCGAGAGTCAGGTCGGGATGCTCCTGCAGTTGACTATCAAAGGTGATGACCAGCGTACTTTCATGGTCAACAGCTCACCCATTCTCAGCGAGAAAGGCCGTTCCCAGGGCGCGCTGGCCACGTTTGATGACGTCACTGAACTGGAGGAAAAAAACCGCCAGTTGCGGGATATGGTGGGAGACTTGAAGTTGTCCCGCGATGAGGTCAGCCGCAGGAATCAAGAGCTGCAGCTCCTGGCGGAAAGAGACGCGCTAACGGACTGCCTGAACCGGCGCGCGTTTTTTGAGCGCGCCGAAGCCGAGTTTACGCTGGCCGAGGATGATAGCAACGAGCTTTGCATCGTGATGCTAGACATTGATCACTTCAAACTCATCAATGACAACTATGGCCACGGTGTGGGGGATGAAGTGATCAAGAATCTCGCCAAGGTTCTCCGCGCGGGATTGCGCGGCAACGAAGTGGTCGGTCGCTACGGCGGTGAGGAATTCTGCATCCTGATGCCCAATACCGGGATTGACTTGGCAACCACCATCTGCGAACGCCTGCGCCAGCATATCGAAACGGAAGTCAGGCAATGCCATTCCGCGCTGGAGCGGACGACGATTACCGCCAGCTTCGGAATCAGTTCTTCCACTTGTGGTGCGAATAGCACTGGCAAGCTGGTTGACCAGGCTGACCAGGCCCTATACATCTCCAAGGATAGCGGCCGTAATCGGGTCACTTGCTGGGACCAGCCCGAACGGCTGGAATCAACCGGCTGAAACCCTGCCGGATAGAACACCCCTCAGTTCTCTGCCGAAGCGGCGCTGCGAACAGCATCCCAACCCGATACTCACACAGCCGTTGTAGTCGGCAAATTCTGCGATCGCTGTCGCCAGGGCCTGTACCAACGCCGCATTACGAAATTCCGCATGGCCAAGTACCATAGGCTCCAGATACAGCGCCTTGATCTCAAAATGACCGCCGTTGCGGTGGGCCTTGCAATCCATGCGGCCGACAAAGCCGTCGCCGTACAACAACGGCAGACAAAAATAGCCATAGCGTCGCTTGCTCGCGGGCAGGTAGCACTCGATCTGGTAATTAAAATCAAAAAGTTGCCGAGTGCGATCGCGCTGAATCAAGGCATTGTCGAAGGGCGACAATATGGTCGCACGTTTTACCACCCTGGCTGGCGCTGACTCCAGCAATTCCGGGACGCCATAATATACTCTACCCCCTTCCAGCCGCACCGCCAGTAAAGTCCCCTGATCCAGCCGCCTGTCGAGTTCTGCCTTGATGGCCAGCCGCAGGGACGCGCCCTTACGCTGGTAACTCATGGAGGGAGCACTGGCGAACCCCTGTGCCAACAGGGTGGTATCAATCAAGTGTGCGGCGTACTCCCCGGTGCCTGGCGTAGAGGTATCAACAGACTCCGGCAGCACGCGTTCCGGCAGATCGTAGGTTTTCTGGAAGCCTTCCCTGGTCGCTACCATCAGGTCACCCTGCATATACAGCTGCTCCAATGCCTGCTTGGTGGGCTTCCACTCCCACCAACCGCCCCCCGAACCACCGGGATGTTCAAAATCCCTGGATTTCAGCGGTCCTTCCTGCTCGATTCGCGCCAATATCTCAGCCATCAGCTTTTTGTCGCGACTGCGACCCCAGTGATTTTCTCCGCGCCGAAAGGCCTCTTTGCGCACCAGGCTGAACCGGTAGTGCTGCATGGGCAGGAACGCGGCGGCGTGGGACCAGTACTCAAACACCTCACCATTTGCCATCAAGTGCTGCAACTGTCGCGGCTCAAAATTGGGGACACGACTGCGTAACACGTGGTGATGCGCCCGCTCGACCACGGCGATGGTGTCTATCTGAACATAGCCCAGGCGAGACAGCGCCCGCAGGGTAGCGTTGCGACCGCGGCCGAAGGCGGCGGGCTGCAGCAATCCCTGCTGGCGCAGCGCTATCCGCCGCAGATGCCGTCGGTCAACAACCGCCAAGCTCGCATTCAATTCGTCCGGCTCCTTGCGGCCACGCCAGGTATGATGGCACCCCCTTGTGTCAATAGATCACGCCTGCTCAGCTCAGGTAGGCGCTGGTCATTTCCACCGATACATCCCACAACTTCTCGGCCATGGGCTCATCGAAAACATGGTTGGGGCCAGTGATCTGCACCGGATTGCAGTCTTCAAAGTAGGCACCACTGACGCCGGCGAGATCCGGGTGCGTGGCCACATAGACCTGGGTAGCGGCACCCTGGGCGGGAGTCTTGGCGATCAGCCCACCGAATAACTCGAAAGCGCCGCGCATAAAGGCGGGTGCGGTACGAGCGATATTGGTCTTTACCAGACCGGGGTGAATCACATTGGAGGTCACGCTGGAATCCGCCAGACGCTTCGACAGCTGCAGGGAAAACAGCGCGTTGGCCAGTTTGGAGCGGCCGTAGGCCTCACCGGAATCGAACGCCTTTTCGCCGCGCAAATTGTCAAAGTCGATCCCCACCGCGGGCGCGCTTCTGTAACCGGCGCGGCTGCCCACATGGACGATACGCCCCGCCTGCGCCACCTGTAGTAGCGGTAATAAATGCTGGACCAGCACAAAGTGGCCGAGGTGGTTGACCACGAATATCTTCTCGATACCGTTCACCAACTCGAGTTCGCCAAAGGTATTGATACCCGCATTGCACACCAGCATGTCCAGCGGCAGACCCATGGCCGCCACCGTCGCGGCACATTCGACCGCTGACTGAAAATTCGACAGTTCCAGTGCGACCGGCGTGGTGGTACCGGCAACGCTGCTGCAGGCGCGGGCCGCCTTGTCCAGGGTTCTGCCGGTGCCGATCACGTGGACTCCCCGCAGCGCCAGTACCCGCAGGGTTTCGTAGCCCAGGCCAGAGTTACAACCGGTTACCAGCGCAACCCTGCCGCTCAAGTCCAGACCTGCGGTCACCTCCTCCGCTGTGGATTCAGCACCGAAGCGAGAGTTGGGCAGGCCGGGGTCTATGCTAATGACCTGTTTGTCGCCGCTGCAGGCGCCCAGGTTGGGCGCAATGGCAGTAGCGGTAGCGAGCCGCAGGAACTGCCTGCGGCCCAGGGGATTTGTCTCGGGAGTGATCACGGTATTCTCCTGCGTGGGATCGGGAAATATCGGGGCACTCCAGCAGTCTACACAATCGCCCGCCGTGCAAGGACCCCACAGACAGGGGCATAAATTGCCAGAGTTCATTTACTCGCAAAGAGTACTGTGCGAACTTATACAAAACCACCCTTGTTGTCACCTCGATCTATCCGTGAAGCTGATAGCCACCATGGCAGGGTTCGGCAGCCTGTTGCTGTCAACCGAATCCCGACAACAACGTTTGATAGCAGATTGTTTCCAGCGGACAGACCGATGCACGCAGCGGCGAACCTAGACAGAAGTACGGCACGGGAACTGCTGGACCTGGCCCTGCCCATGGTCGTGTCGCAGGGTTCATTTGCGGTGATGGTGTTCTGCGACCGGCTGTTCCTGTCCCTGATTGGCCCGGAGTACATGTCGGCAGCCCTGGGCGGCGGCGTCGCCTCGTTTTTCAGTATTTCCCTGTTCATTGGCGTCGTGTCTTACGCCAATGCCCTGGTTGCCCAGTACTACGGCGCGGGGGATCTGCACAAATGCCCACGGGTGGTCACCCAGGGTATTTTCATGGTGGTCTTGTGGCTGCCGCTGTTGGCAGTGATCGGCTACTACGTCTACCAATTTTTCGGGGTGATCGGGCACCCGCCGGAGCAGCTGCAACTGGAACGTGTTTACTACCAGATACTTATGCTGGGATGTTTCTTCAATCTCAGCAAGGCCTGCATTGCCTCTTATTTCGCCGGGATCGGCCGTACCCGGGTGGTGATGATAGCGGATGTGCTGGGCATGCTGCTGAACATACCGCTCTCCTATGCACTGATTTTTGGCAAGCTGGGATTGCCACAGCTGGGCATCGCCGGGGCTGCCTGGGGCACCGTCATAGCCACCGCCTTCTCACTGCTGCTGTTTGCCCTGTTCTATTTTTCCCGGGTGCATCGCAACAAGTTCAGGGTGCTGGATTCCTTTCACCTGGATGGGGGCATACTGCGCCGTTACGCGCGCCTGGGTTTTCCCTCAGGCTTGGAGTTGTTCATGAACGTGGCCACCTTCAACCTGTTCATACTCATGTTCCAGTCCTACGGCGTGGCGCAGGGCGCCGCGGCCGCCATTGTCTTCAACTGGGACATGCTGTCCTTCGTTCCCATGATAGGCCTGAATATTGCCGTCATCAGCTTGATCGGCCGCTACGTCGGGGCCAACGCTATGAGTCGCATCGACGCTGTTATCGCCGCGGGCTACAAAATCGCGCTGACCTACTCCTCGATACTCGCCGCGGTGTTCGTCATCTTTCGCATGAACCTGATCGATGTCTTTGCCGGCTCCGGAGCCGACTTCGAGGAAATTCGCGAGATCGGCAGCTTCATGATGGTCGGCCTGGCCTGCTACATGATGGCGGACGCCAGCATTCTCATCAGCGGCGGCGCACTGCGCGGCGCCGGGGACACCCGCTGGCTGATGCTGACTTCCATATCCCTGCACTGGCTCATGTTGATCGCACAGTATTTCATTATCGTCGTCTACGACTACGGCCCCAGGCTGTCCTGGGTGGTATTTGTACTGATGATCATTGTGATAGCCGTGGTCTACCTGGGGCGTCTGTACAGCGGGGTATGGCGCGAACCGGAACGCCTGGCCAGGGTGATGCAGGAATAAGAACCGTCCGGGTGAGAGCACCATCCGGAATTCCGCATCCGCCACCTGGCCCTGCCCAGACCCGGTGACTGGCGCCAGCTTTACAGCCTGATTTCCCGCCTGCACTTGGCGAGTTTCATGGCGCAATGCCATTGACAACAGCACCATCAGCGCTGTGGGCGAACAACTGGGCTCGCTGCGGCGTGATCTGCGATGTCAGCATGCCCAGCTACCCGCTCAGCAATTGGGTCAGGGATAGAGCGCACGGCCAAGATCGAAAACTACTGGTTGGCCCCCCGCGCCAGGTCCGCGGGTAAGTGCCGACCAGCCAGATAAAACAGCAATATGGCCGGCGAGCTCAGCAGCCCTACCACCAGCAAGGCGTAACGCAGGCCATCGGTGCCGTAGATGCCGGTAAAATAATCACTCAACAGGCCCGCAGTCAGAGGTCCCAGACCCAATCCGATCAGGTTCAGTACAAAGAACAGAATAGCCGAGGTCAGCGCTCGCATGGCCGGCGGCACCAGCGCATGCGAAATGGCCAGACAGGGGCCCAGGTAGGTGTTGATCAAAAGGGTGACAAAAAACATGAAGCCGACCGCCAGCGTGGTATTGTCCAGCAACAGGTACGGGAGGCCCAGAGGCAGGGAGATTGCCCCGGCTATGGCCGGCACCCACACATACCATCGCTTGTCTCGCACCCCCAGGTGATCGGCAATATACCCGCCCAGGAATGTGCCCAGCAGGCCGGCGCCACCCCCGAACAGAGCCAGCACTATTCCCACTTCGGCCAACGACAAGCCGTGGCTGCGCATCATGAACGAGGGCGCAAAATTGCCAATGCCATAACCGGCAAACGCGGTTAAGCCGGTGGCAGCGGCGATATACCAGAAAGAGCGAAAAGACGACAGCACCCTGAATGTTTCGCCCAGGGTAGGTTTATACGCCGCTGCCTCCTTCGTTTCCCAGCGCCCGCGCTGCGGTTCCTTTACCGTGAGAAAGAAAAAGGTTGCGAACAGCACGCCGGGAATACCCACCGCCATAAACGCGGCCCGCCAACCGAAGGCCTGGCTGATAAAACCCCCGAGCAGGAATCCCGTCAACACCCCGATATGAACACCGGTAGAGTATATCGCCAGCGCCGTGGCGCGCTTCTGCGGCGGGTAATAATCGCTGATCATGGCGTGGGCCGGAGGGCTGCCCCCGGCTTCGCCAATGCCTACACCGATGCGGGCCAGCAGCAGCTGGGTATAGTTCTGCGCCAGACCCGAGAGTGCGGTCATACCGCTCCAGATCAACAGCGCAGCAGTGATGATGTTGCGTCGATTAGTGCGATCGGCCCAGTAGGCGATGGGAATGCCCGCGGTGATGTACACCAGCGCGAAGGAAAAGCCACTGAGCAAACCCAGTTGCACATCGCTCAAGCCCATATCATTCTTAATCGGTTCCTGCAGGATGACCAATATCTGCCGATCCACAAAATTGAATGCGTAGACGATGGTCAGCATGATCAGGGCGTAGGTTGCGGTGCGCGAAGAGCCGGACTCTTCCGCGGGCTGGGTATCCGAATCCGTATGCAAGAGACTGTCCTTATTCGACTTGTCCGCTAAGCTTAGACGCTGACCTGGCGTTTGGCTCTAGCATTCGCGCCTAAGCAGCCAGAAATGGGGCCAATTCACGCCCTCGCGGCACCAACCCCATGGCCCTTCCGAGCCGGGGCCAGCAATCGGGGCTTGTTGCCAGCCTAGATCCAGCCCTGTACCCGCGCCGCCTCTTCCCGTACCCGTTCGGGGCCACCCAGTAACTGCCGGTTGCAGCCAATACGCTTGAACCAGTAGTGCAGCCCCAGTAGATCGGTAAAGCCCATACCACCGTGAACTTCGGTAGACGACCGCGCCACGAAGCGACCAACCTCGGCCAGGTGCGCCTTGGCGTGACAGGCCATCAGCCGGCTTTCTTCCGGGACTGCATCGTAAGCGTGGGCCGCATACCAGACCAGTGAGCGGCAAGGTTCCAGCTCGGCCGCCATCTCCGCACACAGGTGTTTCACCGCCTGGAAGGAACCTATTAACCGATTGAACTGTTTTCGCTCCAGCGAATAAGCGACGGCCAGTTCAAGCATTTTCTGGGCGGCGCCCAGGATATCGGCGGCCAACATGACTCGACCGGCGTCGAGCAGCCGCGGTATCACATCCTCTTCGCCTGCGGGCAGCAATTCAGCGGTGACGTCGTGCAGATTCAGTTCACCCAGGCATTGGGTATCATCGATACTGCGCAGACTGGTACGTTCCAATCCAGCGGCGCCCTGCTCCACCGCGTACACATCACCTTCACTACTGCACAACAGGGTTATAGCCGCATCCGCCGCACCCAGCACAAACAGGGCACGGCCACTGAGCTTAGCACCGGCTACCGTCACGCCGGCACCATCACGGGCTCCACAGGCCTCACTCAGCCCCACGGCCACCTGCATTCGCCCCTCAGCAATAGCGGGTAACCATTTTTGCTTTTGTTCCGCAGTGCCAGCCGCCAATAGCGCCAACGGGGCCAGTACACTGGTGGGTATAAAAGACACCGGTACCACATGCCGGCCCAGAACTTCCTGAACCAGCATCGCATCGAGCAGGGTCATCCCGGCGCCGCCGTATTCCTGGGGCACCAGCAAACCGCAAATACCCAACCCGGCAAGCCCGCTCCAAAGCCCGGCATCGTGCACAGGGCCAGCTGCGATCAGCCCGCGTACCGTATCCAGGGTGGCCCGGTCTGCAAGATAGCGCGTCACGCTATCTTGCATCATCAGTTGTTCTTCGCTGAGAGCGAATTCCATTAGCGAGCCCCCCCACTTGCCGCAGCCGGTTTCGGTTCGCGGGGCATACCCAGACCTATTTCGGAAATAATATTCTTCTGGATCTGGGCAGTACCGCCGCCAATGATCAGCCCCAGGTCAAACATATAACTGCGCTGCCAGGCACCCTTGTTACGCAGACGCGGGCTATCCTGGTACAGGATACCCAACTCTCCCAGCGCATCGATCGCCAGTGCGGCGAGCTGGTGGTTCAATTCACAGCCCTGCAATTTGACGATCAGCCGGGCGATGCCGGGATCTGCACCCTGAATCTGCGCCGTCAGCAAGCGCAGGCCATTAAATTGCATGGCCAGCACCCGGGACTGCAGCTGTAGCAGGCGATCACGCAATAGCGGGTTTTCCATCAGGCGGGTGCCGTCAACGGTTTCCTCCTGCATCAGCTGCACAATCGCGTTCAGCCGCGTAGCCGCGATGTCGGGATCTCCCAACATGCCACGCTCGTGTTTGAGGGTGGCGTTGGCCACCTGCCAGCCCTGGCCGCGCTCGCCAACAATGCTGTGCATGGGCACACGCACGTCGGTGAAGAACACCTCGTTGAACTCCGCTAACCCGGTCATGGTCTGCAGTGGGCGCACCTCGATACCCGGGGTATCCATGGAGAACAACAGGTAACTGATACCCTGGTGTCTGGGGGCATCGGGCTCGGTGCGTACCAGACAGAAAATCATATCTGCCTCATGGGCGGTACTGGTCCAGATCTTCTGGCCGTTGATAATAAAGTCCTCCCCGTCCTCTGTAGCCCGGGTCTGCAGGCTGGCAAGATCCGAGCCCGCCCCCGGTTCCGAGTAACCCTGACACCACAGTACCTCGCCGCTGAGGGTCCTCGGGATCCAGTGTTTCTTCTGCTCTTCGCTGCCCATCTCCAGCAGGGTCGGCACCAGCATGGAAACGCCCTGCCCGGCGAGACCGCCCGGTGCGCCGGCGCGGGTAAATTCCTCGGCAATAATGCGCGACTTCAGAATATCCGGCTCGCCGCCGTAACCGCCGTACTCTGCGGGTATGGTGCGCGCCGTGTAACCCTGTTCAATAAGCAATGCTTGCCAGTTCTTCATCGCCGCGGAGGGCTTGCCCAGCGATGATCGCGGTGGCCACAGCTGGCGATGCTTTTCAAGAAAATCCTGCACTTCCTGACGAAATTGCTGGTAGGGGGGGCTATAGGCCAGATCCATGGGAAACTCTCTCTACGCGGGGCGATTTATTACGGGTTAATTGAATTCTTTAAAGGTCGCGCCATACTGCCGTTGGGGTACCACGGCTCGCGCAAGCTACTCTTGTACCAGCCACTCTTGTAGTAGTGCCTCGCAACCAGTTCCGGCCAGTACCTGGTCGACCCGGGCTTTGTCGGCCCCTCCCAGGGCCTGGTATTCCTGTTTTATCCACTGCAGGCACTTGCCCTGATAGGGGAAGGTATTCTGGCTCCAGGACCCACCGTCGATCTCGGTTTCCCTGAATTCATCACCGGCCAGCCTGCTCCTGCTCCAGTCGCCGAATGATCGGCGTGGAATCGACTACCGCCTCCAATTCGCCATTCTCGTCCGGGAAAAAGAACGTAGGGTGCAGCGCCACCTTCGGCTTGGGCAGCCCGCGTTCCTCAAGCTGCGCCGGGTCGCCCCATAAGATGCTGTGGGCAATATGACGATAGCGCATCAAGGCGACCATCTTGCGGGTATAGGGTGAACCGGTGGCGCCGGTAAGCAGCAGGCGTTCTGGTAGGGCCATCTTTTTTATCCTTCTTGGGAAAACAGCGTCAGGACGGCACCAGCTTTCCCCTGCCAGCCAACGACGAGGAGATACCGCTGATACGGGACGGCTTGTAGGCTACCACGCAACTACACAGCTGCGCTGTTTTACTGCTCACTCAGGGTACGGCTTTGTGGGTGAGGCTGACGTAGGCCCGGTTCAGGAATGAGTCCGGATCACCCATTTTCTCATCCCAGGTAGCGGTGATGCCCGCCGCCTGGATTTCCGCCAGTGACTTACCCTGCCTGATCAGCACCAACATTTCTCCCCTCACGGTTTTTAACATGTGAACGTAGTTCTGCATTTCCGCATGGGTGGCGACTGCTCCGTGTCCCGGCACCACCGTGGTGTCCTCGTCAATTTCCGCGAGTACCGCCTCACAGAAAGCAATGAGCCCATCGAGACTGCCGCCATTGTCGGCATCGATAAAGGGGTAACCCGCATTGTTGAACACATCGCCCATGTGCACCGCGTTCTGGCCGCGAAAGATGACGGCGGTATCACCGGTGGTGTGGGCCGGGCCGAAGTGCAGCAGATCGATACGCTCACCATTCAGGTGAAACTGCATGCGCTGGTCGAAGGTGATACCCGGCAGGGCATGCGCCGGGTAGGGTTCTTGCCGATAGGCCAGGCTCACCATATTGATCACGTTGTCACGTTGCATCATCCTGCGGGAATTGATTTGTGATACCAGCCAGACGTCCTTCTTGCCCAGCACCTGGTTACCATCTGCATGGTCGAAGTGCCAGTGGGTAGTAATCACGAAATCTACATTCCGATCCCCCATCTTGCGCATGGCCTGCTTTAACTTGGGCACCATTTTCGGGAACTGGTCATCCACCATTATTACACCGTCAGCGCCGGAGGAGACCAATACATTGCCGCCCACGCCGAACAGCACGTAGAAACCCTCCGCCAGGCTCTGAGTCTCTACCTCGGTATCGTAGCTCCAGCCAACGGCCGACAACAGCGCATCGAGCTGCATGGGCTCCGGCGCCGAGGGTATATCGTGTGCCTGCGCCAGCGGGCAGCACAGCAGTGCCAGTCCGAGACCGATCTTCATTGTGCGCATGGAAATACTCCTGCTTTACGTTTTTCGACTACGGGGTCTGCGGTTCGAATACCGCCTCTTCCAGTTCTTCAAACGCCACTTCAATATAGCTGGCCAGGTCTTCGAGTTTACCCATCTCGCGGGTGGCAACCAAACCAAAATGCAATGTCCCCGCATAACTGTAGAGGGTGATATTGAGCTGGTTGCCCGGAGGCAGGGTACTGATAGGCAGCATTTGCTCCAGTTTGGCACCCTTCATGTACCGGGGCCGAGTGGGACCCGGCACATTGGAGACCAGGGTATCGGCAATCGCCGGCAGGCGCTTGTGCAACTTGAACAGCTGCATCAGCTCGATCAACACCGCCAGCACCGCGGTATATTGGGCCACGGCAATGGAGGGAACGCCGTCAATCTGGTTGCGTACGCTGCGCAGGGTAAAACCGATTTCCCGCAGCCGGGTATAGGGGTCACTGTCCTCCGGCGCCAACTCCACCAGCACAATGCCGATCATATTGCCGCTGATAGCCTGGTTTTCGTCCCGCAGATTGATCGGCATCTGGATACTGAGCGGACGCTCCAGCTCGATATCGTGGTCCTTCAAATAACGCCGCAAGGCACCATCGATGCAGGTCAGGGCAATATGGTTCAGGGTGCAGCGGGTGGAGGCGCGCAACTTCTTGATGTGATCCATGGACACATGGGCGGTGGCAAACTGGCGCCCGGCACTGACCTCGCCGGTCAGGGGCGACTCTCCTGTCGCCTTGAAGGGAATGGCCACGGCATTCTTGGTCAGGCCGAACTGTTCCAGCGCCAGTTGCGCCACCAGCTTGCCAATCCCGCGCACAATCTGTCGCCACTGCCGCGAACTGCGAATGACCCGGTCGAACAACTGTTCCTGGCTGTCACTCGCCTCCTCAATTTCCCGCTCGGTTCTGGGCTCCGGCATCCAGATTGCTTTCAGTTTCTTCGCCGTCGCAGTCTCACTCAGTGCGTTCATGGTCCAGCGCGACATGGTGACACCGTCGGCGTAGGCATGGTGCATTTTCGAGTAGACCGCAAACCGCCCACCGGCGACCCGGTCGATGATGTGGAACTCCCACATGGGCTTATCCCGGTCCATCAGCGGTTCGTGCAGTTCGGCACAGTAGGCGAACAACTCCCGTTCACTGAGTATTTTCTCAGGGTTGTGGTAGAACAGGTGTTCATTAATGGAAAAGTTCTCCACCGTGCGCCAACGGGGGCCGCCCAGCGCGCGAAACTCCACAACCTGGTTGAAGGGTGCCCGCGGCGAATCGAAACCGCCAAACTCCTCGGCCAGTTTGTGCACCCAGGTACTGGCGCTGCCCGGTGGCTTTTTGAATATCAGCAACCCCGCCACGTGCTTGGGGCTTTGCTCCGATTCGGTGAGGAAGAAGGCGAGATCAAGCAGAGATAATCGGCTCATCGGAATCCGGTCACGATAGAAGTTACTTTGCAGTTTAGACTATCTCATCCAGGCGTTCCGTAGCCACCGTCACCCGTGCATGAACTAGACTGGAGTTAAATCCCCTGGAGTGTGACCCATGAAAATCGGAATCAGCCTGCGCAACTCAGGCCCAGCCGCCAACCGCAGCAATTTCATACAGTGTGCCCAGGGGGCCGAAGCCGCCGGTTTCGATTCCCTGTGGGTGTTTGATCATGTCGCCATTCCCCCGGATGACGCGGAGGGTTCTGATGGAATCTATTACGACCCCCTGGCGTCACTGTGTTTTGTGGCGGCATGCACCGAGCGTATCGCCCTGGGTACCGGGGTGCTGGTGTTGCCCTACCGCCCGGCCCTGCCCACCGCCAAGTGGATCGCCACCCTGCAGGCCCTGTCTGAGGGGCGCCTGTTACTGGGTGCCGGGGTGGGCTGGATGCCAGCGGAGTTTCAGGCCCTGGGCGTTGCGCGGGAACAGCGGGGGCAGATTACCGATAAAACGCTTGAGTTTCTGAAGCGCTGTTTCGCCAATGATCTGGTCACTGAGAATGACCAGGAGTTCCTGTTTCGCCCCCGCCCAGCCGCACCGCCCATCTACATTGGTGGTGGCGCTGACCATGCCATAGAGCGCGCCCTGCGTTATGGCGACGGTTGGATACCGATAGGAAAGGGGCCGGAAGCGATCGCCGACAACATCAGCGAATACCGGGATCGAGCGGCAGAACTGGGACTGGCCACGCCGGAGATAGTGACTTTTGGGCAACTACCTCTCAATGATGTGGACCAGGCTCAGGCACTGTGCGCTACCTACGAGACCGCAGGGGTTACCCATCTGGTCCACGCTGTGAGCTATCAGCATGCCGCGCAGTTTCTACAGGAAGTGGAAGGATTGCAGCCCTTACTGGCAGCCCTGCGCTAGCCCACCCGCGTCACCAGCCTTCAACCTTGTGGATGTTGTTCCATACAAGATTGGGGAAGAAGCGCCGCATGAACCAGCCGAGTTTGGCCTGGCCTGTTACCATGCACCAAAATTTACTTTTCCCCAGATCACGTTCTACCGCCGCCAACACGGTTTCAGGCGCCAACTCCTCTCCTTCAGATTGCTGCATCAACTTAGGCCAGGTGGATTCCTTGCCCTGGTTTAGCAAAGGTGTTGCCACCGCAGGCGGGCAAACGCAGACAAACTTTACACCGCTATCGCGGTTCTCGTGCCACAGCACTTCGGTATAGGCTACAACCGCCGCCTTGCTGGCGTTATAGCCGCCCATCAGCAGACTGGGAATGATGCCGGACATGGACGCAAAACTGGCAAACTCACCGCTACCGCGTTCTACCATACCCGGCACCGTGGCCCGTGCTACACACACCAGGCCACCGTAGTTGATCGACATCAGCTTGTTGGTCAGGCTCGGGTCCTGCTCCAGCAGTCGACCAAAAGGCATGATGGCCGCACAGTTGTAAACCCGGTCCAGGGGACCGTGGGCAGCTTCAAATTCGTTGACCGCGCGGCTTACCGCATCAAAATCCGTAATATCCACCACATAGGGGTGAATCTTGTCGTTGCCGGCAGCCGTTTCCTGCAGGCCCGCCTCATTCACGTCCAGAATGGCCACATGTGCCCCCGCGGCTGCAAACTGTTGCGCCGCCAGGCGACCCATGCCGCTACCGCCACCGGTCACCAACGCTGATTTACCTTGAAATGCCATGCTGCTCACCTCACCGTCGTATGGCCCGCAGAGTAGCGCGGAGCACAGAAGTCGTCCATAACCACAGCGGCCAAGTAGTTGCAGCTTGCGGCCAGTTTTGTCCCGATAATACTCTGATTTGTATCATTCTGATGCCGATTCAAGCTCATACCCACTACCCCGGCACCCGCATCGGGGGTCGGCTACGCCCCTTTGTATTGGCCGCCCCATTTTTTGCTGTACAATTTTTTACTGTACAATCGCGATCCAACTCGACCTGACCTCATATGCCCCTGCTCAAACTCGACAAAGTCTCACTCAACTTTGGAACCCAGGTTATTCTGGACCAAGTGGAGTTCAGCGTACGCGCGGGCAACCGTATCGGCCTGCTGGGTCGCAATGGCACCGGTAAAACCACCCTGATGAAGCTGATAAACGCTGAGATCTCAGCGGAGTCCGGTGAACGCTGGCTGCGCCCGGGTACCAGGATAGCGTATCTGGACCAGTCTCTACCCCCTGGCGACGAGCAAGATGTGTATGACGTGGTCGCCCATGGTCTTGCGGAAGTGGGTGATCTGCTGACCCGTTACCACCACTGTATAACCGAGGGCGACATGGATGGCCTGGCCAGGGCACAGACGGAGTTGGAAGCCAAAGATGGCTGGCGCCTGCAACAGCGGGTGGAAACTGTGATCACGCAACTGCGATTGCCCGGTGACGCAAAAATGTCGTCCCTGTCAGGCGGTTGGAGGCGACGGGTGGCACTGGGCAAAGCGCTGGTGGGAGAGCCCGACATTCTGCTGCTCGACGAGCCCACCAACCACCTGGACATACCCGCCATCGAATGGCTGGAGCAGCAACTACAAAGCTATCCGGGCGCCATCATCTTCATCACCCACGACCGGGCATTTCTGCAACACCTGGCCAATACCATCATTGAGCTGGATCGAGGCAGGCTGCGCAGCTGGGAGGGTGATTATCTGGGATTTCTGCGCTTCCGCGATCAACAACTGGCCGCAGAGGAGCGTGAGAACACCCTGTTTGACAAGCGTCTGGCAGAAGAAGAAAAGTGGATTCGCCAGGGTATCAAGGCGCGCCGCACCCGCAATGAAGGGCGAGTGCGTGCACTCAAGGCCATGCGGGTGGAGCGCAGCGATCGCAGGGAAAAAACCGGCAAGGCTGATTTCAAATTGGAAACGGCTGATCGATCCGGCAAACGGGTTGTCGAGCTTGAACATGTCAGCCATGGTTTCGATGGTGAAACCGTGATAAGGGATTTCTCCACCCTGGTCACTCGCGGCGACCGCATTGGCATCATCGGCGCCAACGGTGCCGGCAAGTCTACCCTGCTCAAGATCCTGCTGGGAGAACTGGTCCCGGATGAGGGCAAGGTCAAACTGGGCAGCAAGCTGGAATTCGCCTACTTCGACCAGTTGCGCGCCCATCTGGATCCGGAAAAAAATCTGATCGACAATGTCTGTGACGGCCAGGAATTTATCGAACTGGACGGCAAACGGCGCCACGCCATTTCCTACCTGGGGGATTTCCTGTTCAGCCCGGATCGGGTGCGCACACCGGTAAAGGCCCTCTCTGGTGGTGAACAGAGCCGCGCCATTCTCGCCAAACTATTCAGCAAACCCGCCAATTTACTGGTGTTGGACGAACCCACCAACGACCTGGATGTGGAGACCCTGGAGCTGCTGGAGGAAATCCTGTTGCAGTTCAAGGGCACGGTGTTGCTGGTCAGCCACGACCGTGAGTTTATGGACAACGTGGTAACCAGTATTCTGGTACTGGAGGGAGACGGCAGCATCAGTGAACATGTGGGCGGCTACAGCAACTGGACTGAACACGGCGGCAAGCTGATCGGTCTGGAAGATAAACGGAAACGGCGTCCCAGGTCCTCGGAACAGGCCAGCACCCAGGCGACCTCGACAAAACAACCGCAAACCCCGGGCGCCTCACCCGCGGGGGAAAAACTGTCGTACCAGGACCAACGGGAGTTGGATGCCCTGCCGGCGCGCATCGAGTCACTGGAAAGCCGGCAAGTCGAACTGCAGGCGCAGGTATCAGCTCCGGATTTCTACCAGCAGGATTACGCGCTCACGGAGGCAACGCTCAAGGAGCTCTCCGACTTGCAGGCAGAACTGGATACAGCCTACCAGCGCTGGGAGCAACTCGACGGATAAGCAGGTTGCTGTGTCGTGAGCGCACACCCCCTATTTCTCGGCGCCGAGCGATAGCGCCCGCTGTTTGCTGGCGAGCGCATCTTCAGGCTCCCGCAGCCAACCCTGCAGATTGTCCCCCACCAGGCTCGCCAGCATCTCGATGTGCGCGGGTTCGGCATTCAGGGCCGGAATATACTCGTAGCGCTCTCCCCCGGCCGTGAGGTAGAGGTCGCGATTCTCAATGGCGATCTCTGCCAGGGTTTCCAGGCAATCAGCGGAGAAGCCGGGGCACACCACCTGCACCGAATTAATTCCCTGCGCGGCCAGCTCCTGCAAGGTGACATCGGTATAGGGTTGCAGCCACTGGGCCGCACCAAAACGGGACTGGAAAGTCGTCACATGTTCGTCATCCTGCAAACCCAGTTGCCGGGCCAGCAAGCGGGCAGTTTTCTGACACTCGCAATAATAGGGATCGCCATTTTCCAGGAAGCTACGCGGGGTGCCATGGAAAGAAAACACCAGTTTCTGTGCGCCGCCGTGAAGCTCGCGAAATGCCGTAATGCTTTCTGCCAGGGCGGTAATATACGCGGGATTGTCGTGATAATGGGTAATGAAGCGCAATTCCGGCAACCAGCGACGGCGGCTGAAATCTCCCGCCAGGGCATCAAAAGTGGAACCCCCGGTAGCTGATGAATACTGTGGATATAGGGGTAACACCAGCACCCTGCGTGCGCCCTGATCCAATAGTGACTGCACCCCGTGGCCGATAGAGGGTTCTCCATAGCGAAAAGCGCAATCCACCAACACCTGCTCGCCGTATTCATCGCGCAGCTTCAGCTGCAAGGCATCGGCTTGCGCGCGGGTATGAATCAGCAGGGGCGAACCCGCCTCGGTCCAGATGGACTTGTAGGCGCGGGCCGAGCGGGCCGGACGGATCGGAAGGACAATGCCGTTGAGAATAATCCACCACAGCAAGCGGGGTATCTCCACCACCCGTGGGTCAGACAGGAATTCCCGCAAGAACGGGCGCACCCCGCGCGGGGTAGGTTCCGTCGGAGTGCCCAGGTTGGTGATCAGTACCCCGATCCTGCCGACCTGGCTGTGATCAAAATCCGAATGATTGCGGTACGCCATAGAACTCTTATACGTTCACTACTGTGATCAGTCCACCGACATCGTCAGGTCTTTTTGACCCACTCTGACTTCAAACTCATGCCACCGATGCCGTCAATCTTGCAATAGATATCGTGATCGCCAGTCACCAGCCGACTAATCTTCACTTTGGTCCCGATCTTGACCACCGCCGGGGAACCCATCTTCGCAGGTGTACTCGGAGCCACACTCGGGGCACCTGGGTAGATCACTCATGTTAGTTCTGCTGCGCGTATGCGCTCTAGATAATCGACCAGAAGGGCATTCAGCGCACCCGAGGCCTCCAACTGAATCATATGTCCCGCTTTGGGAATCATCTGCACATCGCACAGGTTCGGAAAGATCGCCCGCATTTGCGAGATCGGATCGTCCCCGTGAAAACCCTCCAGATCCACATCCGCTTCACTGCCGATAAACCAGGCGGGCACTTCACTCTGCACGCCCTCAAAAAGCTTGCGCTGTTCCCACTTCATATCCATGGAACGATACCAGTTAAGGCCTCCCGTAAAACCAGATTGACTGTATTCAGACACGAAAAACTCCAGCTCCAGCTCATTCAACCAGGGCCAGGGCAGCGGCGGAGGCTCGACCATGGCATCGATGTAACTGGTGCCAGGGGGATACTTGAACATGTCGAAGTAATTCACTTCCCCACTCAGGGTCCAGTAAACCTTGCGCAGGAAAGTGCGGGTTTGCGCCGCCAGCTCCACATCGGCGCGGGGCGGTTCCCGGAAATACTCGATGTGCAGGAAATGCTGCTCGCCCATGCGCCGGTATTCGGTAAGGGGCGATTCATCCGGATGGTGCGGCACTGCCGGATTCTCAAGCCCTATGACCGCAATCACCCGCTCGGGATGTCGCAGGGCCAGGTCGTAGTTGGCAAAGGCGCCAAAATCGAGACCGATAAAGATGGCCTTCTCTTCCCCGACATGGTCCAGCAAGCCCACCAGGTCAGCGGTGATATGATCCACGTCATACTCCCGCGGATTCTTCGGCGCTGCAGTCTGCCCCATGCCCCGCATATCCGGCGCAATCACCCGAAACCCCGCCGCCGCCAATACCGGAATCTGCCGGTGCCAACTAAACCACAAGTGCGGAAACCCGTGGCACAAGACCACCGGCATCCCCTCCCCCTGCTCCACATAGTGCATCTGTATGCCATTGATCATGGCGTAGTGGTGCGTCCAATCAGCATTCAACACCGTCAATCTCTCGAATAGTTATCCACAAAAACACCAACGGCCCCGGCCCCTTTCGGGTTTTGTGGATAACTTTTGGGGGTTTGGGGTTATTATTCTACTGTGGTCACCAGGCGTTGGACAGGGAGCCTACATGAGTCAGATACAAACCCCCGAAGCCGTTCACTTTGGCAAGGACGACCTGCCCTTTGTCGACATCGGCGATGGCAGCCTGCTCAAGGTACTGCAGGTGCGCATCGGCGAAGGCCTGTGGATTATCGAGAATATATTCCAGGCCGGCTACGAGGTGCAAAAGCACCGCCACACCGGCCCGGTGTTCGGTTACACCACCTCCGGCGCCTGGAAGTACAAGGAGTACGACTACGTCAATCGCGCCGGTTCCTTCCTCTCTGAACCGGCCGGCTCTGAACACACCTTGCAGTGCGTGGAGGACGACACCCGGGTCTGGTTCCAGATGTACGGCGCCAACCTGAACCTCAACCAGAGTGACGAGATCGAGATGGTCGTTGACGGCATGCTCACCCTCAACTACTACTACGCCATTTGCGAGGAGCAGGGCCTGCCCCGTCCCAATGTACTGGTGGAACCCTGAGGATGCCCATGCACACACTGATTGAGGGATTGTTTTTCCCGGAGTGCCCACGCTGGCAATCCGGTTAGCCATGATCGCGGCTATTGTTGGTCGCGGCTATTCCTGGTCGCGGCTATTCTTGGTCACGACGTCGCAGCGTTTCCAATGTATGCAGTACACCGCGTAACTCCGCCAGGCCTTTCAACCGCCCGGCGAAGGAATAACCCGGATTAACGCCTGCTTTGCCGATTTCATCACCCAGCAGATGACCGTGGTCCGGACGCATGGGAATCATATCCGAGCGACCTTCGGCCCGACGCCGTGTTTCTTCGTCCAGCAGCGCCTCGATCAAGCCCACCATGTCGTTGTCGCCTGCCAGGTGTTCCGCTTCGAAGAAGGACCCGTCCGGCTCCCGTTTCACGTTGCGCAAGTGCACAAAGTGAATGGCGGGGCCAAATTCCCGCGCCATGGCAGTCAGGTCGTTATCGCCGCGGGCACCGTAAGAGCCCGCACACAGAGTCAGCCCGTTACTGGGGCTGGGCACCGCGTCCAACAAGGCATGGGCATCCGCCGCAGTCGACACCACGCGGGGCAGACCGAACAGGCTGAAAGGCGGATCATCCGGGTGAATGCACATGCGCACCCCGGCGGCTTCCGCCACCGGTATGACTGCCTCCAAAAACGCGAATAAATGGGCACGCAGGCCCTCGGTGCCGAGTTCAATGAACTCGGCGATTGCCGCACGGATACTTTCGCGGTCATAAGCGCCCTCGCCGCCGGGTAGACCGGCAATGATATTTTGCTCCAGCAGTTTTCGCTCCCCTTCAGACATGGCCTCAAAACGTTGCCGGGCGCTTGCCAGCAAATCCGGGTCGTAGTCTTCTCCGGCACCGGCGCGCTCAAGCATATACACGTCATAGGCTGCGAAGTCGGTCATCTCAAACCGCAGGGCTCTTGAGGCATTGGGCAATTCGTAATCGAGACTGGTGCGGGTCCAATCCAGCACCGGCATAAAGTTGTAGCAGACCACCGCCACCCCCGCAGCCCCAACATTGCGCAGTGACTCTTTGTAGTTGTCGATATGGCGCTGATAGTCACCGCTGCGGGTCTTGATGTCATTGTGCAGCGGGATACTTTCCACCACCGACCACTCCAGGCCCTGGGCTTCTATCTCCGCCTTGCGTTTTTGCAGCTCGGCCAGGGGCCAGGCCTCGCCGGTGGGTATGTGGTGCAGGGACGTCACCACGCCGCTGGCACCGGCCTGCACAATGTTTTGCAGGGAAACAGTGTCATCCGGGCCGAACCAGCGCCAGGTTTCTTGCATAAATGGTTATCCTGAAAGGAATAGAGTTTTTGGCCTGACCACTTTACCAAAAGATGCTCACCGATGGAAACCGCCGGTCCCAGGCAGTCCGCTACAGGTTTCAGGCAAGCACCGACTTGTCCGACAATGGGATGGGAGCACGGTCAGGGGCCAGGAAACTGCCCTGCACCTCAGTGTCAAAATCGGCTTTTTCCCCACAAATCTGCTGTGCCAACAAGGAACCGATAGCGGGTGCCAGCTTGAATCCGTGTCCGCTAAGACCATTGGCAACATAAAAACCCGCTACCTCGGTCTCGCCCACGATCGGGTGCATATCCTGTTTGTTGACGGTATAGAGCCCACAGTAGCCGCGCACGCTGCCGCGGTAGGGCAATGCTGGCAAGCGGTGGTGCAGCGCGTGTAACCTGGCAAGCTTAAATGCCTCGTCGGGAAAGCGCTCGAACTCATCCGGCGTGTCGATCACTTCCTGTTCGTCCCGCTCGCTGGCAGAGCCCACCACCAATTGCTGGCCGCTATTCTGCAACCGGAAATACATGCCACTTTGCATATCCAGCGTGACCGGAATATCCCCCACCAGTTCCGGGGGGCGATCCAGATACAGGACCTGAATGCGGGTGGGAGCCAGGGTCCAACTCTGCAAAACGCCTAACTGGGTGAGGAAGTCATTGCACCAGGGGCCCGCGGCATTGATCACCAAAGGCGCTTCCAGCTGACTTCCATCCCCCAACTCAACCCCGCTGACACGACCGCCCTCCTCCAAAACCTGTATTACCGACGTCCTGAAACAAACTTCAACTCCGCACTTGCGGCAGGCCTCGAGCAAATCTTCGGTCGCTGCGACCGGGTCCATATAGCCGCCGTCCAGCTCCAACAGGTGTTTGCCACCCCCGCTGCAGAGGTGCTCGGTGCCTGCTTCCATATCCGGTGCCTGGATACAAACACTGAAGGCGGGAAACCTGGCCTGTAGTTCCGCATCATCCATCAGCGCCGTGCGAATACCCAGCGCACTCATGCGCTCGTGTTCGATCCCGGCCCAGTCCAGATCGGCGCCGGGCATCCACAGCACCCCATCGTTCTGAAAGGCAGCGCGCGGTTCATCCAGCCGAGTGAAGTCCTGCCAGTGGCGATAGGCATGGATGCCATCCCGGGCCAGGACAACCATTTCTTCAAGAGTGTAGCGGTGGCGACACACCGCCGAGGAGGCACCGGTAGAACCCTCACCCACCGCCGCACCTTTTTCCAACACCAGAATCTTGAGCTGACTGCGCCGGGCCAGTTGCCAGGCGGTGGACAGGCCGATGATGCCGGCACCGATGATGATGACATCGGCGCTCACAGGATGCTCTGCAACCGCAGCACCGGGAAACGCATCAAGTCTGCAGCCAATTACTGACTTTCAGGCCCGGCACTCGTGAAAACTCACACTCCGATACAAATCCCATCCTGAACCACGCCGGCATATGTCATGACAGTTGCCAAATATATGTTGTGTAAGGACAAGCGGCAAGCCTTGCCTGACTCTCCGGACCCCTTCCACACGACCTTCGGACCTTCGGTTCTTTCCGGCGATCTTCCGGGCCACCGCCATGGCACGCTCACGGGGTTCGTCCACCACTGCTTCAACGCATTTCTGGCATTTGCAGCGCGGTATACTCTGGCTGGTCAATGGCCAACTGCCCGGCAACAGATTGCCGCAGATGCGGCGCCAGGCCCTCACTTTCAAGCGGCAGCCCATTACGCAGCGCTTGTACCAGCTGTGCGCGCAACTCATACACCTCACCGGTGCAATCCAGGATCTCTCGCAAGCGCTCAGCTTCCGCCTGCAACAAATCGGCACTGAGTCCAATTTCGCGACGCACCGTGGCCAGGGAATTGGCGGCTACCCTGGCCATGAACTTCCGTTGGGGGTCTGCATCGACAGCGACGTCCTGCTGTAGAAACCGCTCCACGCTCTCCAGCAACTCTTCGGCTACGGGCAACCGATAGTGCTTCAGCCTGTCCGCAGCAGCCGCGGGCTGTGCAAATGCACCAGGAATTAACAGGTTTACACAGTCCATCTGCGCCTCGGAGGAACGCCGACCGATTGCCGGACGCTCCACACTGGAATTTTCACCACCGCGCCAGCTTTGCGCCATACGCAGGCAGGCCACCGCCCACCAGAACGAACCAAAAACCTGCCAGTAGACCAATTGCTCCGGCGTTACCGGTTGCTCGGCGACCGAGTTGTATGCCGCCAGTAAATCCTCTACCTCACCAAATCCACCCACCGGCAGCTTCGCATTGCCATACCTCCAGGAGTTTACGCAGAGCCAGCCCAAATCCCTGATCGGGTCGCCCAGATGCGCTATCTCCCAATCCAGTACCGCTTTGATCCCCTCAGGAGTCACCATCAAGTTGCCATTGCGGAAATCACCGTGAACAACACTAAGCGATGACTCCTCAGGCAAGTGTTCCAGCAACCAGCGTGCAGCGTAATCGATCATGGGTTCGGCCACTCCGAGCTCGCGATAGCAGTCCCAGGATTCATGTACCAGCTGTTCCGGCGAAAACCGGGGCAGCACCTGGTCGAGCTGGTGCGACTGCCAGTCAACGCTGTGAATGCGGGCAAGTATTTCCCCGCATTCACGGGCAAGTCTGGGTCGCACAGCAGCCAGTTCTTCGGATCGGAGGATGCGCGCGCCCAGCGTTTCCCCGTCCAGCCATTGCATCACAAACCCGCTGCCCAGTTGGTCTGGCGGCTGCAGCACGTAGAGTACTTCAGGCTCGGGGATACCTGCGCAGCCCATGATCTGAAGCAGTTGTGCCTCGGTCTTTAAGTCAATCCCGCCCACCGCATCGCCGGCAGAATTCTCCAAAGGTGAGCGACGCAGGGCATAGTGTGTTTTCTTCCCTGCCACGCGAGCCAGTAATCGGTATGTCTCCAGGCTGGCGCCAGCTGTCAGTTTGTCGCAGGCCAGCAGCTCCTCAAATCCATCAATCTGGCGGGCCAGTGCCGCAGCCAACCGGGTGCGGAAGGAATCGCTCACCTAGTCATCCACGCCCTTGGGCGCTTGCTGCTGCATAAATTTAAACATGTAACCTGCAATCCGCCGCATTTGTATTTCCTCGGTACCCTCGGTGATGCGGTAACGGCGGTGGTGCCGATAGATATGTTCGAAAGGCTTGTACCGGGAATAGCCAAGACCACCGTGCACCTGCATGGCACGATCCGCAGCCTCGCAGCACAAGCGGTTGGCCCAGTAGTTACACATGGATACTTTGTCTGAGCAGGAAAACGCGCCATTTTCGTCCATCAACCAGGTGGTCTTGTGAATGAAAGCCCGCAGCATCTCACACTGGGTTTGCAGCTCTACCAGCGGGAACTGGATACCCTGGTTCACCGACAGGGGTTTACCGAAGGGCTTGCGCTGCATCGCGTACTCGACGGATTCATCCACGCAAAACTGCGCCGCACCCAGGCTGGAGGCCGCCTGCCGGATGCGGTTTTCATTGAAAAAGTGCTGCGCCAGTTGCAGCCCTCTGCCCTCACCACCAAATATCTCGGAGTCATTCACCCGCACATTGGTAAAGGAGACACGGGCGTGATCAGTGGGCATATTGAACGTCCACAGATACTCTTCTACCTTCAGGCCCGGTGCATCCATAGGCACCAGAAACGCGGTAATACCCTTCCCGTCACCCGGTTCCCCCGAGGTGCGCGCCAGTACAATATCCCGGGTAGCGACATGGACACCGGTATTCCAGGTTTTCTCACCGTTGATAATCCACTCATCGCCTTTCCGTACAGCGCCGGTTTCCATATAGGTGGCATCGGAGCCATGTTCTGGTTCGGTAATAGCCATGGCAAATCCGACCTTACCGGCCGCCAGGCCCTCTACCCACTGGGCCTTTTGGGCTTCGGTGCCATACTCCAGCATCAGCAACAGGCCAATATTGTTGCCGACTATGGCGTGTTCGTTCTGCAGGTCACAGTGCAAACCCAGGCCCTTGCTGGTGAGATGCTCACGGATTATCGCCATTCCCAGGTTGCTGCCATCCCGGCCACCGTACTCTGTGGGGAAGGGGTAACTGAACAAGCCAGCCTCAACCGCCAGACGACGCGCCTGACCCAGCAGTGCCTCCCACTCCTTGCTGGGTAGCCCCTCACGATCCCAGTCGGTGCGGGCATCCTCGCGACGATGGTCGAAAAAGCGAATATTGTCATCCGCCTGTTCCAGGGGTTTGATCTTCTCCTCTATGAATTCATCGACTTCTTTGAGAAAACTCGCTATAGCCTCTGGGATATGAAAATCCACAGGCTTCTCCTTTTTTGGTCAGTCCTTAGACATTAGCAGCCGAGGCATAGGCTTCAAGTCTCTTCGAGACAGCCTGACAAGCGCTTATTGATAACAGCCTTGCCTTTACCATGAGTAACGCCCCGCAGGCAAAAAACACAGGCTTTGTCTGGAGAAAGCAGCCGGACCCGGTTAGCTATTCGAAGGCTCTGCGCTGGGTACCCGGAAAATCCGCAACGCCGAAATGCCATTGACTGGGGCACAGGCTTGCACTATCGTCTTAACGAACGTTTAGTTAGGCCTCGTCAAGCGTGGAACCAACCCGGGAACGCCTGCTCACAGTCGCCGCGGAGCTGTTTGCAGAACAGGGATACGCCGGCACCTCCATGCGCAAGATTGCCCGGGCTGCAGGGATTACCCAGGCGGCGATCTACCATCACTTCGCCAGTAAAGAACAGCTTTATTACGCCGCAGTGAAGTTTCTTCAGGAAGAAAAAACCACGCGCGTGACGGAGCAACTCGCGACGGACTTACCCGCCGAAGAGCGCCTCAAAACACTGGTTCAGCTCTTGCTGGAACTGCTGGATGCCGATCCACATTTTCGCCACATTTATTTCCGCGAACTGCTCGATGGCGATGAAATCCGGCTGTGCGAACTGGCGACCAATGTCTTTGCAGATCTGTCACATGTCATTGAAGGCCTGATGCGAGAGTTGGCGCCGCACCTGGACAGCCATCTCACCATGATGTCAGTAGCGGGCTTGGTGTTTCACCATCTCGAAGCCCGCAAACTCAGCCCGTTCATGCCCGGTGGCAAATCGGAGCACAGTGAGCTGCCGGTGCTGGCTGACCACATTACCACCTTGCTATTGAAAGGAGTGCGGACACCGTGAAAAAACTATCCAGCCTGGTCCTGTGTGGCCTGCTACTCGCGTGCAGCGACTCCGAGCCACCCGAGGCGACCCCCACTGAACGCGCGACGCGGGTACGCGCTGCCCAGGCACAACGGCGGGACATTGACTACGTACTCACTGCGCTGGGCAGTGTGGAGAGCATGCAGCACCCGACCATTTCCGCAGAGACCCGTGGCCAGATCATCAGTGTAGAGGTGTCGGAAGGAGATTCCGTCGACATGGCGCAGCTGCTTACATCGATCGATAACACCCTGCACAACATAGAAGTCGGCAGGGCCAAAGCCGAGTTACAGCGGCAGTCAGTGCTGCTGGAAAACCAGCGCAAGGAAGTGGCGCGCCTGAAACGCCTGGAAAAATCCCAGTCTGTCTCCAAAGACCAGCTGGAAGACCAGGAAGCTCAACTGGCCATGCTGCAAGCGCAACGGGATGGCGCGGAACGGCAATGGGAACGGGCCTTGCATATGGAATCGAAGACCCGGGTGCTGGCGCCGCACGCGGGATTGATCGCCAGAAGACACATTTCACTGGGCGATTACGTCACTCCGGGTACACCGCTTTTTAACCTTGTTTCGGTACAAAAACTGCGGGCAAGACTCGCCTTCCCCGAGCGCAACACCAGCGACATCAGTATCGGTAAAGAAGTACACCTTCTCAGCCCCACAGCGCCAGGCGTCATGGCCATTGGCCAGGTGACAGGGATCAATCCGCAGATCAACGTCCACAACCGCGCCATTGAGGCGACCGTGGAATTTGAGAACCCCGGCGGCTGGTTGCCCGGCGCCAGTGTAGACGCCACGCTGATCGTGGAAGAAAAAACGGGGGCCCTCACCGTGCCCCCAACCAGCATTGTCACGCGCAACCAGGAAGAGGTGGTATTCGTGATAAAAAACAACCGGGCGGAGTCCCGAGCGGTTAAGTTGGGTTGGCGAGAAGCCGAATGGGTGGAGGTGCTGGGTGGCCTGAATCCGGATGATCGGGTTGTCGTGGAAGGCGCGGCGCTGATCACCGACGGTAGCCTGCTCGCCGAGGGCAACTAGGGCATGAACGGGATCGCCCTGTTTGTTGAACGGCGCGTGCTGGCCTATATGATCAGTGCCGCCATCATTCTGTTTGGGATAATCGGTCTGCGTGGCATCGGTGTAGATCGCAATCCCAATGTGGAACCGCCCGTGATAACGGTGACCACGATCAATCCCGGGGCCTCGCCGGAGGTGATGGATAGCAGCATCTCCAGCCTGGTGGAGTCAGCAATCAACAGCATCTCGGGCGTCGACAAGATTCAAACCGATTCCATGCCCAGCGTATCCGTGGTGTTTGTTGAGTTCGAACTGAGCAAGAGCGCAGATATCGCGTTTAACGAGGTACAAGGCAAGATCAACCAGATAGTCAATGACTTACCCGATGAAGCCGAAGTACCTGTGGTCGCCAAGGTCGACCCCAATGCCACCCCCGTGGCCTGGCTGATAATAAAGGGCGATCGCACACTCAGTGAGCTGAACCAATTGGCCAGACAGCAGATTAAAAAGTCGCTGGAAAATATCAGCGGCGTCGGCCAGGTACTGGTCGGGGGCGGACGTGAGCGCAAGATTCGAGTGGACCTGGATCTCGCGCGATTGTCAGCGCTGGGCCTGACCGCGCAGGATGTTATAGCCGCATTTGCCCGTGAGCATGTCCAGATTCCCGGTGGTTTTCTGGTGGGTGGCATGCTGGAGAAATTGCTGCATCTCGACCTTGAATACCATAGCGTTGCCGAACTGGGCGACCTGGTGGTGGTCTGGCGCGATCAGGTACCGGTAAAACTGCGAGACATTGCCACCGTCAACGACGGCCTGGATGACAAACGCAGCCTGGCCCGGCTCGATGGCGAAGAAGGCGTGGCCATCGCGATCAACAAGATACAGGGCGCCAACACGGTTGCCATCGTCAGGGAAATGGAGCGCCGGCTGGAGTCCACCATTCGTCCACAACTACCCGATGGTGTGGAACTCATTATAGCGACCAATGAAGCCGACGTGGTGGACGGCATCGTCACCGCACTGAAAGAACACATCATCGAGGGCATACTATTGGCCGCCTTCGTGGTGTGGTTGTTCCTGCTTAACCTGCCGGCAACGGTGATTATTTCTACGGCCATTCCCGTATCACTGGCTGGCGCAGTGGTGGTTATGTACTTCGGTGGCTATACCTTCAACATGCTGACCATGAGCGGTTTACTACTGTTGATTGGCGTGGTGGTCGATGACGCCATCGTGGTGCTGGAAAACGTCCATAGGCAATACGAACAGGGTGTGACTGACCCGGTGCAGGCGGCTTTGCAGGGTACCCGTGGCGTTGTATCCGCGGTATTCGCGGCTTCCATGACACTGGTGTGTATTTTCGCCACCGTGATATTCATGGATGGCATGGTCGGGGTTTTCATGCGCTCTTTCGCCGTGGTTGTCACCGTCGGCGTGCTCACATCTCTGCTGGTATCGCTGTCTCTGACGCCGGCGCTGTGCGCCCGGTTTCTCAGGCCGGAGAATAGTGAAGCCGGCCGCGGCGTGGTGACTGGAAAGATCAGCCAATTCCACACCGGTCTCGAGTCAGCCTATCGCTGGCTACTGCAAGCGTGCCTGCAATTTCGCTGGACGGTTCTACTCTGCGCCACCCTGCTGGTCGCTTCCAGCGCCTGGTTTGTGACTCAGTTGGGTACGGAGTTCTTCCCGGAAGATGATGAATCCCGTTTCCTGGTCAAGCTTGAGGCACCGCTGGGCTCATCCATAGACTATATGGTGGACAAGATCGATCAGGCCGAGCGCATACTGCGGGCACACCCTGAGGTGAAGCAAGTGCTCAGCACCGTCGGTTCCGCCCGCGGCGACGAGGTCAACAAGGCCTCGTTGAAGATCACCATGGTGGAGCGTGGCCAGCGCCAGATATCCCAACAAGCGTTCCTGCCAATGATGCGACAAGAGCTGGCAGCTGTCGCGGGCGTGAAAGCCTATGTGTCGGTATTCCCCATGTTCGAAGCCATGGGCGACTCACCCTTTGAGGCTTACATCACCGGTCCCGACCTGTATGAGGTGGCCAGACTATCGCAACAGATGCTCGAGCAATTGTCCCGGAGAGAAGGCTTCGATGGCTTGCGCGTGGGGCTGAAGCTGAATCGCCCCCAATTATCCTTCACCATTGATCGCAACCGGGCGCAGGCCCTGGGCATCAGCACGCAGCAGATTGGCGACACCATTCGAGTGCTGGCTGGCGGTGCGGATATCGCGAAGTTCAATGAACTGCCCGGCGATGGCGAGCGCTACGCTGTACGCCTGGCCGCGAAGCGAGAGGGTATGCGGGATTTCCGGGATCTGGAGAATGTTTACCTGCGCGGCCCCGGGGGGGAACTGGTGCAATTGAGCGCCGTAGTTGACCTGCAGGAAACTCTGGGGCCGGCCACCATCTCGCGGCTGCAGCTGAATTTCGCCGCCGGGTTCTTTGCCACACCCACCACAGACCTGGGAGAAGCCGTCTCGATATTCCGCGGCATAGCGGCTGAGGTGCTGCCAGCCGGCTACCAGGTGGTGTTGGTAGGCCAGGCTGATGAAATGGAAAAAACCGGCGGGAGCATCATCTTCCTGATCGTGACCGGGCTCATCCTCGTCTACATGGTGTTGGCCAGCCAGTTTAATTCCTTCTTGCAGCCGCTGCTGGTGATGCTGGCACAACCGCTGGCGGTGGTTGGGGGGTTTGTGGCCCTGTGGTTAACGGGCGACACCCTCAACCTGTTTTCCATGATCGGCATGGTGTTGCTGGTGGGTCTGGTCTCCAAGAACTCCATACTGCTGGTGGACCTGATCAACCAGTATCGCTCCCAGGGTCTGGATACCGTCCCAGCCATTCGCGAAGCCTGCCCCCGACGCATGCGTCCGGTGCTGATGACATCCCTCACTATAATACTCGCGATGTTGCCCGCCGCCGTTGGGGCGGGGGAAGGTTCCGGCCAGTATGGCCCGCTGGCGGTGGCGGTGATCGGCGGTGTGGTCAGCTCGACCCTGCTGACCCTGCTGGTGGTGCCGGTGGCTTACTCGCTGCTGGATAGATGGTTACATGACCAGGCCGGGAGCTGACCACTAGCGAGAAATCGCACGCGCCTGTTTTTCCAGTACCGGATCATCCGGGTCGGAAGTGTTGGTGACGGCGACAATGTTACCTTCGCGATCAATGAAAAAAGTGGTGGGAGTGCCGCGTACAGCGTAAAGGCTTGCCACCGAATCACCTTCGATAAGGGTTGTGAAACTAAGCCCGCGCTGCCTCAAGACAGCCTGCGGCTGCGCACCATCATCCTCGGAAAAGCTGATCCCCAGCACCACCAGGCCCGCCTCTTTATAATCCCGACCCAGGCGCTGCAGGCCGGGCTGAAGTTTTTTGCAATAGGGGCACCACGTCGCCCAGAAATGCAGTACCAGGGGTTGCCCCTGAAAATCGGACAAACTGACCTCATCACCACTGCTGTCGCGCAGGCTGAAGCGCGGCGCGGTTTCAGCTGAGACAAGGCCGGGCAGCAAACATCCCCATAGGATAATGAGTAAAAAAAATCGTTTAATGTCAATCTGGCCAGTCATCTGAACTCCATAGGTTCCGGGAAGCACTTTCGAGTGGACCCTGGCTGTTGCTGCTAGTTCCCGGCCTGCCCCGCATAGGTGGTCTTTATTGACGGCTCGGCATACTCTAATCTTGGCAACAAACCCGAGAGATTCAGCGCGATGGCCCATAGCAGTGAAAAAGTGGCTTTGATTGTCGGCGCCAACGTACCCATGGGGATTCTTGACACCGACAGCCGCAAGTTTTACAAGATCTGGGAGAATATTCCCGACTTTGTGGAACGGAACAGTCGGGAAGGGATTGTCGCGCCGGATGACCTGGCGGCCAATTACGTTATGCTGTACAACCAGCCGCGCAACGCCTGGACCTTCGAGCTGGATATACGCCCCCGGGCAGAGCCCCGGTAACAGGTAGAAGGTAGCAGGCAAGAGGTAACAGGAGAGCAAGATGAGTAAAACAGTAGAATTCTATTTCGACTTCGGTAGTCCTACCTCCTACCTGGCCTACCGGCGACTACTGCAGTTCAACGCGGCCTATGGTTTGAACATTGATTACCGGCCCATGCTGCTGGGCGGTGTGTTCAAGGCCACCGGTAACACCTCACCGATAACCGTGCCCGCCAAGGGCAGTTACATGCTGGAACACGATTTGCCGCGTTTTGCCACGCGCTATGGTGTTGACCTGCTCTTCAACCCCCACTTTCCATTCAATTCCCTGACCTTGATGCGCGGAGCGATTGCTGCCCACCGACTGGACTGCTTTGAGCGCTATGTGGATGTGGTCTACAGGGGCGTCTGGACCGAAGGAAAAAACATGGGCGAAAAAGCTATTGTAATCGAGGTTTTGTCCGCAGCAGAACTGGATGCCGAAGCCATCCTGGCCAAAGCCGCTGAAGACGAAGTAAAGACCAGCTTGATCGCCAACACTGACGCGGCCGTTGCTCGCGGCGTGTTTGGCGCCCCCACCATGTTCCTGGACGGTGAAATGTATTTCGGGCAGGATCGCCTGGATTTCGTGGAGGCGGTACTGAAAGCGGAGGAATGATACCGCGCCTGCTCAGGCCAATCACGGCAGGCACAGCGGATGTTCATTCCCGGTCAGGTTCGTTATTATTCAGCAAGACCAATAATGAGGAGCAACCCCGTGATACATCGACTTTCGCTAGTGACCGCCCTGCTAGTTTGCTGCGCCGCAGCTTCTGCGGACGAAGACTACTCCTGGTGCCAGGGCTACATCGTCAAGGCGCTGGGTGAATTCCCGGTCAAGGGCCTGTCCCGGGTCAACCTGTGGCTGGTCTGGAACGAAATTGTCAGTGAAACCGTCGTTAGCAACAGCCTCAACCAGGCACGCTACCAGACTGGCAGGGACCACTTCTCGCGACTCCGCGATGAGAATAATGTGCAGGGCATCATAGATGTCGCGGAACAAGACTGCGCCGTAGGTCGCGGACCGGGCTGGCTCTGGTGGTAATACAGTCCAGCTGAGAGCGCCCTCGCAGGCGGACTCCGCGCGAACACATTTCATGACGCCTGATCGGATTTCCGGGATGGCTAGCCCTGCAAATCAGCTGGCGCTGTAGGCGCGCAGGAACATCTCGCAGCACCCACGTGTGTACTCCTCATGGGTGCTGCCTTCCGGCCAATCGGCCACACCGAGCAGGGCGGAGTCAACCGGCTTGCCCTTCACCATAAACAGAAACTGGGCGGCGGCAATTTCAGGGTGATCCACGTGTAACTCCCCGCGTTCCGTGGCCAGGCGCAAATATTCACTCATCGCGGCCATCACTACTTTCGGGCCGGACTCGTAAAAGGAAATGCCGACCTCGGGATGGCGCTTCGATTCGCTCAGGCACAAGCGGTAAATACTTAAAGCCGTATCATCCAACAGTACATTGATGAAGCGCTGCGCAAACTCCGGCAAAAACCGCTGCGGTGGTAGATCGAAGTCCAGGTGCTCTGCCGTTAACAAGCCGCTGCGGCAACGCCGCGCCACACCTTCGCGCAGTACGTCCGCCTTACTCTCGAAGTGACTGTAAATGGTTTGCTTGGACACCCCGGCCGCCGCCGCCAACGCATCGAGACTGGTACCCTCATAGCCCTGAAGAGCAAAAAGCTCCCCTGCAGCATCCAGTATTTGCTGTCTTTTTTGATCCGATTTAGGTCGGCCACGTGTCGCCATACAAACGCCTTGAATTATTAGACTTAGGAGTCTAGTATATCTGCTAATTACTGGACTAGCCAGTCCATTATATAGAGGAATCAATCATGAGCAGGCTGTCATCGTTTCTCACCATCCTGGCTCTACCCATAATCGCTGGTTGCCAGGCCAACAGCGAGGAAAGCGGCGAGATCATCTACCTGCCGGTGGAAGCCGTGCGTATTTCCGCACAACCGGGTTATCAGCTCACCCGCAGTTTCACCGGCGTCGTGCTTCCCGCCCAGCGGGCGGAAATCGCCTTCGAATTTTCCGGCACCATCGAGAACATCCTCGTCAACGAAGGTGACCAGGTGGACGTCGGCGAATTGGTGGCCAAACTGGATACGGCCCTGCTGGAAATTGAACGGCGCCAGTTACAGGCACAATTGGCAGAGTCCCAGGCTGATCTGCGCCTCACCCGCGCCAACCTGTTGCGGCAGACCTCGCTGGAGTCAGACGGTTATGCCTCGCGCCAGCACCGGGATGAACTGGAGGCTGCTCGCGACGCGGTGGATGCCAGAATCCGGCAACTACGGGCAGCGCTGGATGGAAACCAGGTCAAGCAGGAAAAGGCCCACTTGTACACGCCCTTTGCCGGCGTCATCGGCGAACGCTTTCTGGAACAGGGCAGCGCCGCTGCGCCGGGCTTGCCGGTATTGCGCGTTCTCGAAACCGGCCGCCTGGAAGCGCACATTGGTGTACCCCGGGAACTGGCGGGGAAATTGCAGCCCGCAGACGAGGTCAGCGTGATAGTGGGCAAGGAACTCATAGGCGGCAAGGTTCTTGCCGTCGGCGCCGAACTTAAATCGCGATCACATACGGTCAAGGTGCGCATCGGGTTGGAGCTTGAAGGCGCCCTCTCCGGCAGTCTGGTGCAATTACAACTGCCCGATCGTATCGGCAATACCGGATTTACCATTCCCCTATCTGCTCTCTCCGCCAGCCTGCGAGGTTTGTGGCGGGTCTACCTGTTACGACCCGTAGGAAAAGACCTGTTCCGGGTGGAGAGCAGGGACTTGCAACTGCGCTACGCCGGCGAACGTGAGGCCTTTGTGGAAGGCGGCCTGCACGACGGTGATTTGCTGGTAGCCAGCGGTGTACACCGGGTTGTACCCGGGCAGATCGTTCGTATCGCCACAGAGAGATCATGATTCGCGCGCTGCTTGAAAATGACCGCCTGCTGAGCCTGCTGGTAGCCCTGATTATCGTGTCAGGGCTGGGCGCACTTTACAGTCTGCCGGTGGCGGAAGATCCGCGCATGGTCAATCGCCACGGACTGATTCTCACCCCCTTCCCGGGGGCCAGGGCAGAGCGGGTGGAAGCCCTGGTCACCGAAAAACTGGAGCTGAAACTCCGGGAATTGCCGGAGATCGAAAAGATCACCTCCAATTCCGGCAACGGCCTGTCCAGCATCTCTATTACCCTGGCAGATGAAGTAACGAAGCCCGCTCTGATATGGTCCCGCGCCCGCGATCTGATCAACGAAGTTCAGCCGGAGCTCCCGCAAGGTACATTGCCCAGCCGGTTTCTGGATGATCGAGGCTACGCCTACACCCTGTTGATAGCGCTGCGATCGGCACCCGGTGAACTGGTCGACCGCCAGATACTGCAGCGCTATGCCCGCGAGTTGCAGAGCCAGCTACGCGCGCTACCGGGCACCGATATTGTCGAAATTGACGGTGAAGTCGAAGAGGAAATTCTGGTCAGCGTCGATGCGGCCGAGGCAATTACCGCGGGTCAGACTGTCGTCTCAATAGCAGCCGCACTGCGTCAGTTCGACACCAAGGGCGCCGCCGGTGTCGTCAACAACCGCTTCAACCGTATGCAGGTAGAAATCTCCGGGGAGCTTGATTCAGTAGAGCGGGTGGCGCGTATACCTATTTCCGGACGCGGCGAAGGCCAGGTACTACGCATCGCCGATATAGCCAGCGTCGAGCGCCGCATCCGCACCCCGGACAGCGAGAAGAGCCTGCGTGCCGGCACCGAACAACTGGTGGTGGCCGTGCGCATGCTGCCCAAGGTGCAGATCTCGCGCTGGCATGCCCGCGTCTCCGAGGCCCTGCAGGAATTCAGTCTGCAGATACCGGAAGCGGTAGTAACCGAGGTGATATTCGACCAGCAGGAATATACCCAGGCTCGCATGCAGCATCTCGTCGAAAACATCGCCATCGGCTTTGTACTCATCCTGCTGATTTTGCTGCTCACCCTGGGCTGGCGATCGGCCCTGCTAGTTGCCGCGGCCTTACCGCTGATGGCGCTGTTTACTTTTTTCCTGATGAATATCACCGGCGTACCCATCCACCAGATGTCGGTCACCGGTCTGGTTGTCGCACTGGGTATAACGGTGGACAACGCCATCGTCATGGTCGACGATATCAACCAGCGACGCAGCCGGGGCGAAAATTCACTCACTGCCGTACGCGGCGCCCTGGCACACCTGTGGTTGCCCCTGTTCGGCTCTACCACGACAACGATTCTTGCCTTCATGCCCATCGTGTTGATGCCCGGCGCCGCCGGCGAGTTTGTGGGCCCGCTGGCAATCTGCGTTATTTTCTCCCTGATCGGTTCCTACCTGATTTCTACTACCGTGGTCGCGGCGATTGCGGGGAAACTGCCGCAATACGCCCGGGACACCGGGTTCTGGCAGACCGGCGTGCGCGTTCCGGCATTGAACCAACTGTTTGAGCGCTGCCTGCGCCGCGCTCTGCAGTCGCCAAGGCGCAGTATCGCCCTGATTACCCTGCTGCCCGTACTCGGCTTCTACGGCATAACCACGGTGCCAGACTCCTTCTTCCCGCCCGTGGACCGGGATATGTTCTCCATCGAAGTCACCCTGCCCACCCGTACCAGTTTCAGTGGCACCGAGGCACTGGTGCGCCAGATAGACACAGCCTTGCTGAGTAAACCAGCCGTCAGCAGCGTCGACTGGTTCATTGGCAAGAGTGCCGCGCCTTTTTATTACAATCTGATTGAGAAGCGCTTCGCTGCCCAGAACTACGCCCAGGCCATGGTCAAATCCACTAGCGCTGACAGCACCGCGGTACTGGTGCGCGAACTGCAAGCAGAGCTGCCGTCAAAATTTCCGCAGGCGCATATTGTGGTCAAGAAGCTCAACCAGGGACCGCCGGTGTATGAACCGGTTCAAGTCCGTATCTACGGTCCCGACCTGGCGGTCTTGGAGCAGCTGGGGGAGGAACTGCGCCTGGTATTGAGCGGGCTGCCCAACGTGACCTCATCAGTGAGTTCCCTGGGCCAGACCATTCCGTTGGTGAGTTTCAGCTTGCGCGAGGAAATCATCGCCGCCACTGACTTCACTCCCCGGGATTGGACAGAAAATCTGCGCGCCAGCCTCGACGGCGTGATCGCCGGCACCCTGCTGGAAGGCACCGAGGAAGTACCGGTACGGGTGCGGCTCAGCTCGGGAGAGCGAAGCTCACCGCAAGACCTGCAAAGCCTGTATGTGATTATGCAGGGTTCCGGTGCCGGAGACAGCCTGCAGGCGACTCCCATGCAGGCGATCGCCGACATGCAAATACTTCCCAGTATAGTCAGCATTCCACACTACAACGGCCGCCGGGTTAACACCGTGGGCGCCCATGTGCGCAGCGGTGTATTGCCAGACACGGTATTGCAGGACCTGCGCGCAGCACTGCAGCAAACCGGTTTTGAAGTACCCGCCGGTTACGCCATCGCCTTCGGCGGAGAACAGGAAGAACGGGCCGAGGCGATCAACAGTCTGGCCGCTCGAATACCGCTTATCCTGGTACTGTTGGTGGTGGTACTGGTGCTCTCGTTCAATTCCTGGCGCCTGTTCGGCCTGATCATGTTTGTAGCCTTACTCTCCGTGGGCCTGGGAATGCTCAGTCTGGCAGTGTCCGGTTGGTCCTTCGGTTTCCAGGTCATTATCGCCCTGCTGGGTCTGATGGGTCTGGCGATCAACGGCGCCATCGTGATCCTGGCAGAATTGCGCGCCAATTCGGCAGCGCTTAAAGGTGAACACGCTGGGATAGTTGCCGCGGTTATGCACTGCACCCGTCACATCACATCCACCACTATTACCACAGTGGCGGGATTCACGCCCCTGCTAATCGGCGGCGGGATGTTCTGGCCACCTTTTGCCACCGTTATTGTCGGCGGCACCGCACTGGTCACCCTGCTCTCTTTCTTCCTGGTGCCTGCGGCGTTCCTGTTAATGACCCGCAGCAAGCCCTTCGCTGTAACGCTCCCGGGGTCAACTGTGGCACCGCGTGGAATAACAGCGCAGGGAAACCCGGTCGGCGCCAGTTCCTGAGCCCATTTTTTGCCAGGCCTTTGCACTGCCAGGCGGCTGCTTGATATCATGTGGATGCTGCACATCCTGGATTTTGAAGACCGCGATAACTTTAATACCCTGCTACTGCAAATAGCCGCCAGGCTTGGCATCATTACCATCATCAGCGGACTGGTGTTGTGGTTGATGACCACCTCCCTGTTCCGCAGCCGACAATAATACGCACGGAGACAACATGCGAGTGAGGCATTGCACCACCACCCTGTTAATACTTCTGTTGGCCGCTTGCGCCAAACAGGAAGCGCCGACCCCGCCGCCCTTCAAAGTGGTCACCGACCACCGCCAGACCATGGAGTGGATACTGGACCCGGCGGCGGACCTGATCTGGGACTCGGCCGGGACCATCATCACCGCGGAAGGCCAACAGGAGCTGCACCCGACCAGCGATGAGGGCTGGGACGAGGTGGCACGCAACGCGGCGATATTGGCCGAATCGGGCAACTTGCTGATGTTGCCGGGGCGCTCAGCGGGGAGAGACTGGAACGAGTACGCCAGTGGACTGATTGAGGCCGGGATCCTGGCCTTGCGAGCGGCTGAAGCCCAGGACAGTGATGCCCTGTTTGATGCAGGCGGTCGTATTTACCAGGTATGCCTGGCCTGCCACAACCAATACCTGATCGAGGTGGATGACACGGGCGAGGCCAGCGATCAAGCCACGCTTAGTGCTCAGCCGTAGGCCATTTTCAGCATTTCCCGGGTGTCCTGAATCTGTATAAACCAGTAGACCAGGAAAAAGGTAACAATCGCTGCCGATGCGGCGAACGCTGCAAACTGCATATCCCTGCGCCGGGTCCTGTTGTTGTCCATACGCATTGTGCGCTCCTCTACTAGCCGGAAAAGCCTATCCAGCGACCGCTTGCAGCCACCGTAAACCAGAGCATGACCGAGGCGATGGCCACCAGGCGCACCAGCCACGGATTGAGTTGTTCAATACCGTCGTGCAATAACGGCCTCTTGATAAAAAATACGAACAGAACGCCCGTCGCCAGCGCCAGCATCTTGAACCAGAACACCGGCAGGTAATAGATCTTGATGGCGACGCCGCACGCCATGAACACGCCCGTCGCCAACGCCAGCACCAGGGCCAGCACAAACAGGCGGTGCGCCGGGTCCAGCACCTGCCGGGCCGGTAACTCGGTAAAGGCCAGGCCCAGCAAGCGCGCATCACTCACCAGCACCGCGCCTCCCAGCAGCGCCATGGCCAGCAAATGAAACGCCTCGACAACCGCAAAAGCGGCCCCCCAGGTCTGGCCGATAACCCCGAACCAGGTGGTTTCCATCCACTCGAAGAATGGTAGCAGGGCTTCCCATACATAAATACGCAGCCCGCTAAAAGCGAACGTCAAACCCAGTGCCACCACGGTCACAACCACTATTGTGCGAAACCAGGGAATCGGCACTGCGGCATTCATGGCTGATCCCAGGCTGACATGTTCAGTAAAGCTCCTGACCGGCGATACAGCCCGCCACAGCGCTCACGAATGCGGGTTGATCATACTCGCAGTCAAACCAGTTATAGGCGATCAGGCGCCCGCAAATAACAATCAATACCCAGAATATGATGGACAGCGCCGCAGCGGCCCGCAGCCGCCGCGGTGCGCGCTGGTCAGTATCCCAGGCCGCTACCGATTCCCGCATACGGCGATGGAACAGGAAGGCGTTGATGGCGGCGGCAATCAGCAACAGGAACTTGATCCGGAACCATACACTCTGCGCACTGCGCACAGGGATAGCGTAGAACAGCAGCAACCCGGTTACTACCATGAGGGTGAAACCCACCAGCATAGGGAGTTTCAGGCGCCCGGCAACAGCGCTGGCAGGCACATCGGGAAAGGCGTAGCCCAGCAGGCGCAAGTCGACCAAAAACAACATGCCGAGACTGAGCATCAAGGTCAGGACATGAGTCGTCTCCACCCAGTTGTACATATAGAAGGACTCATGCAGCAGGGTGCTCCAGCGGTGGCTGTCCAGCCAGGCGGCAAAATTGTAGATGAGTTGGTTCAAGACCGGAGCGCGTTACTTGTCTCGCGGATCGTAGCCGTCCTTCGGGGCGCCAGTGCCGGACGAGCCCATAAAGATCCGGCGTCCGTCGGCGAAGACCAGGTCGCGGCCATTGGCCTTGCAAGCGGGTCGACAGGCAGCATCCTTGCTCTGGTAACCCCGCACCACGATGTCGGTGCCAATGGGCAGCGAGTTTTTATTGACGCCTGCCCGCAGCAGGGTGTTCGGCGTACCGCCCTCCACCATCCAGGCCACCGTGCTGCCGTCTTCCTGCTCGACCGCAAGATGTATCCAGGCGTGGGGGTTGATCCACTCGATTTTGGTGACCTTGCCGCGCAGGGTGACCGGAGCATCTTTGTCAAACTCCGCGGAAAAGGCGTGGTGGGACCAGGCTTTCCAGGAGCCACTAATAGCGAGGAACCCGATGGCGAGCAAGGCAAGGTAACGCTTTGGCATGGTGGTTATTCCTGATTTGCTACTCTATCCGGCGAATCCAGAGGCTCTTTGCGCAAGTGGCCGTACATCAACTCCTCCACAAACTCCACACAATTGAACTGCAACAGTCGCGCATCGGCGCCAACCCGCTTGTACAGGGGCATACTGATCTTCCAGGGGCGGGTAAACACCTTTTCATCTTCCAGCGTGGCCTCGTAGTGCATGGTGAAATCACTGGTCAGGGTAAACCGCTCGCTGACTTTCAGGACATCACTATGGAAATTGCCGGCCCGGTCCAACCAGGTCTGGTCATTATGGCCGGTGGTTTCAATCACCAGGGTATCCCCTTCCCAGCGTGCCCAGGACTGCCCCATCCAGGAATCCACCGGCGGCGGACCCGGATCGCTCCATGGAACATTGCGTACCGCCCCGGCATATTCATAGGAGAAAAACAGGGCATCCCGGTTGTGGAATATCTGGAACGGAAAGCTCATGTAGGTGGCACGTGGGATGCCCGGTAGATAGCACTTGATCTCCGGGTCGCGCTGCAACCAGTTGGCAGCATTCTCATCCCGCTGCGCGAGCGCGGCAGCGGTGTAAGGAATTTTGCCACCCTCCACCACACCCAGGCCGGCAGGTACCGCACCGACGGCACCCAGTGCCACCACTTCCCTGGCGGGCACCGGCACGACCGGGCCTTCGCGCATGGCCATGGCGGCCCTGGCGGAATGTGGCTCCAGGTTGTAGTTGGCGCTGTTAAACACTTGCCAGACGCCGTTCAAATCGGGATGACCCTCGGCAGTACGGGGCGGTTGGTAACTTGCTTCGGCTTTGAGCTGTGCCGCAGCTACCCCGGAATAAACAAAAGCGGCCAGCGACAGCATCACTGTCGCCCACCAGGCCGGAAGTCCCCTCATTGCTAATCTCGCTTGGCTATCAAATGTCAGCTTAGAACCTGATAAAACCTCGACCAGACATCAATGTCAACACTGACAACTCAGGGGCTTCCTAGTGTTTGTTTACAAATTGCTCCTTTACCTTGAGCTTGTGTAACTTGCCGCTGGCATTCTGTGGCAGGGGCTGCGCACTGATCTCTATGAACCTGGGCACCTTGTAGCCAGCCAGGCGCTGGACCAGATAGTCGCGAATGTCAGCTTCGCTGAGCTCTTCCCCGGGCGTCACGTAAACCACCATGGCCATCTCTTCACCCATGGCCTCATCCGGCACGCCGAACACCACGTTTTCCTGCACCGCTGGCATCTCATAGGCAATATTTTCAATCTCGCCGGGGTAAATATTCTCGCCACCTCGGATCACGATTTCCTTGATTCGACCGGTAATATGCAAATAGCCGTCTGTATCCAGCCTCCCGATGTCACCCGTCTTCATCCAGCGCTGTGCATCAAAGGTCGCGGCATTGGCCTCCGGCTTCTCCCAATAACCCGGCGTGCAGCACACGCTGTACACCTCTATCTCGCCTACTTCTCCCGCAGGCACTTCCTTTCCAGCCGTGTCCACAAACCGCATATCAACCAGGGGGGAAACAAGACCGGCACTTTCGGGATGCAGATCGTAAATTACCCCGCTCATGGTAGAGCCCACGGCGACGGTTTCGGTCATGGCCCAACCGGTGGAACGGCTGGGTTCGCCCACCTTCTCCCGAATCAGTTCTGGCAGGCCCGCCGGCGTCGCGGCACCGGCCGCCGCAACCCGCATCAGGGATGAAGTATCGTGCTTGTCATACTCAGGGTGATTGAACAGCTCCTGCAACACCGAGGGCACACTGGAGAGACCGGTAACGCGCTCCTGCTCGATCAGCTTCAAGGCCGTCAGGCTGTCCCACTTGTACATCATCACCGACTTATGCCCCATTTGCAGCGGCAGCAGCAAGCCACTCAACAATCCGGTGGCATGGAACAGGGGAACTGTCAGCATCGGCGCCTCGCGCTCGGCACCGCCGCGGAATTCCCGCGCCCCTTCCAGTTCCGTCACCAACATGCCCAGGAAGAACATATTCATGAGAGACTGGCAGACGGCGATATGCCGGTGCACCACACCCTTGGGGAAACCGGTACTGCCAGAGGTATACAAGATCACACAGTGATCTTCCGGCGCGACATCGGCGACGGTATAGTCCAGTGCAACGCCCGCTTTGACCACGGCGTTAAACGCGTGTACCTGGTCACTGTCTGACTCTCCATCCACCAGCACCACGGCCAGATCCAGCTCGCTGAGTACTGGCTCGATGAGTTTGTAGCGCGGTCCGTCACAGATCAACAGCGTGGAACCGGAGTCGGAAATAGCGTATCGCAATTCCTCGGTCTTACCCCAGCTGTTAACCGGCACCACAATGGCACCGATCAATGTGGCTGCGACGTAGGCGATGACCCACTCGGGATTGTTGCGCATGGCAATGGCTACACGATCACCCATGGCAACACCAAAATCTGTCTGCAGGGCTGCAGCAAAGGCGTCTACTTCCCGGTAGAAATCGGAATAGGTATAGCGACGTCCCTCATACACCAGGTAATCGATGTCGCCGTGGGCGCGACCGTTCTGGAGTACCTCCACCAGGGTCTTGGGTGCATGTTTGTAACTGCGATAGTTGAAGCCATCCAGCATCACCTCTTCCATTTCGAAGAGGGCTTTCGCAGCAGTAATCTGCGTGATTTTTTCCCTGATATTGTCCGCGGTAACAGTCATCACTGCTCTCCTGCAAATCGTTAATCCGGCCGGCGACCCGGCGGCCGGCGACCCGGCTACTGGCTATAGAATTTGCAAAGCTTAGGCGCCAATGGAGTTCGCGACAAGCACGGAATGGGTCAAGAAACGACGGTTTGGGGCCAACCCGCAGGCGCGCGACTGACGCTCCCGGCCAGCGCTCCTTGCTCCGGTTTGAGCGGAGTTTCAGACCAAAATCTCAATCCGGAGAGAACACAAGCTCTGGCACCACCACCTCCCATTCATCAATTTTAATGGTATGTGTCCAGTCTGGATCAGTCTGGTCTTTAGACCGTCGCAGTATGGCTGCAACACGGCCGTGGTCGAATCGCTTACCCGGTGGAGGAACGTAGTCCTTCGCCATGCGAGATACTTCACGTCCTTGATCATCCAACAAATACCAACGGCCCTCATTCTGAGACAATGTTACCGAATCTCCCGATTGCAGTTCATCGATTGCCTGGTGAACGCGATGCCCGGGATTGAATCGCCCCGAAAAACCCAGATCAACTGCCCGCGGAGACACGGATTGGTAGATGCACCCTATTTTAGCCGGAGCTGGGTCAATCAGACTGATCGAGCGCTCCATCACACATTTGCTTCCGCGGAGCTCAGATAAAAACGGATTCGAACTTCCCTCCTGTCCGGCAATCAACAAGCCC
>JAPUKZ010000072.1 GCA_027295405.1 Gammaproteobacteria bacterium | reverse complement strand
ATCACGAGAGTATTCGCCGCTGGCGCTTGCAGCAGGCTTTGGGAAGAACGCAGGAGCGGCGTCCCGATCTGCTGGAGAAACGGGTATTAAGCCCCGAGGAAGAGGAATTACTGGCGAATTATCGACAGGAACAACAGCCCTGAGCGGTGTTGAAATAAACAGCCCTGAGCGGGCTTATAGACAGCCCTGAGCGGGTTTATTAACAGGAGCACAACATGAACAGCAACAGTATTATTTCCCAGATCGAAGCGGAGCAAATGAAAAAAACGCTTCCTGAGTTTGGCCCGGGCGATACCGTGGTTGTGCAGGTAAAAGTGAAGGAAGGTAATCGCGAGCGCCTGCATGCCTTTGAAGGTGTGGTACTGGGCAAGCGCAATCGCGGTGTGAACTCGGCTTTTACGGTGCGCAAAATATCCCACGGTATTGGCGTGGAGCGTACTTTCCAGACCTACAGCCCGCTGGTTGAGAGTGTCACGGTCAAGCGTCGCGGTGACGTGCGCCAGGCCAAGTTGTATTACTTGCGCGAGTTGAGCGGCAAGGCGGCCAGAATCAAGGAAAAACTGGCCAAGTAAGCTTGGACAAAGGGCGACGCAAGTCGCCCTTTTTTGTCGATGGCAGAGGACAGCACCAGCACGCCGCTTATCGAACGCTACCTTGATTCCCTGTGGCTGGAAAAGGGCCTGAGTGACAATACCCTGGCCGCCTACCGGCAGGACTTGCGTCAATACGCTGACTGGCTGTGTCAGCAGGGTTCCAGCGACCTGCTTGCGGCTGACCATGCCGCCCTGCTGGAATACCTGGGATGGCGTATCAAGGTGGGGCGCTCGCCCCGATCCAGTGCGCGGTTTCTTTCCTGCATTCGTGGTTTCTATCGCCATCAGGTACGTGAGGGGGTTCTGTCCACCGATCCCACCCTGGATGTGGAGAGCCCAAAACTGGGGCGGCCGCTACCCAAGTCCCTGAGTGAGGCGGAGGTGGAGCAGCTTCTGGCAGCCCCTGACCTTGACAGCCCCCTGGAATTTCGAGATCGCACCATGTTGGAGTTGCTCTACGCCTGCGGACTCCGGGTGAGTGAGCTGATTTCCTTGCAACTTACCCAGATAGGCTTCAATCAGGGTATAGTTCGGGTTATCGGGAAGGGCAACAAGGAGCGTCTGGTGCCCATGGGTGAGGAGGCGCTAAGCTGGCTGCAGCGCTATATGCAGGGTACGCGGATGGAATTGCTGGGCAACTTGCCCAGCGATGTGCTCTTTCCCAGCAGGCGCGGCCGGGAAATGACTCGCCAGGCCTTCTGGTATCGTATTAAAATCTATGCCCAACGTGTGCCCATCAAGAGTCCGCTGTCGCCGCATACCTTGCGACATGCCTTTGCCACTCATTTATTGAACCACGGGGCGGATCTGCGGGTGGTGCAGTTGTTGCTGGGTCATAGTGATTTGACCACGACCCAGATTTACACTCATGTGGCCAGGGAACGTATGAAAGAATTACACGCCAGACACCATCCCCGGGGTTGAACATAGTGCACCGGGAACCAAGTGGAGCGAGCGCGCTCCAATACTGAACGGAACCAGAGGACGGATCATGAAAGTCGCGCAAATTCGAAACCAGCTGGTACTGCTGTTGGGCAGTGTGCTGATTCTGAGCCAGGCCCTGGCGCAGCCACCAGATTCCGCCGAAGCTATCATTCGCGGCAAACTGCAGCAGGCGCGGCCCGACTTCCAGATCAGTTCAGTCCAGCCCAGCGTAGTGGATGGAATTTACGAGGTGCAGATCGGCAGTGGCCCCGTCCTTTATGCAACGGCCGACGGTGATTTCTTCTTCCTTGGTGATCTGTTCTCGGTGGGCGTGAGTGGCATAGTCAATCTGGCGGTACAGCAGCGTGACCGCACGCGCAAGACGCTGATCGATGCGGTGTCCATCGAAGACATGGTTGTGTTCAGCCCTGAACGAGAGACCAGAACTCATGTCACCGTGTTCACGGATGTGGATTGCTTTTACTGTCAGAAGTTCCACAAGGAAGTGCCCGCCATGAACGCCAAGGGCATTGAGGTGCGTTATCTGGCCTATCCCCGCTCCGGCATCGGCGGCGAATCCTATCGCAAAATTGCCAGTGCCTGGTGCGCCAAGGATCGTCGTAAGGCGATGACCATGCTCAAGAACCGTGAGAGTATCCCCGATAATGTCTGTGCCAATAACCCGGTGGCTGATCAGTTCATGATCGGGCAACAGGCCGGTGTGCGCGGGACTCCGGCACTGGTTCTGGAAAGCGGAGAATTGTTGCCGGGTTACCTGTCGGCAGATGATTTGGCCGGCAGATTGGGTATAAATTAACCTTTGCAACGCCCGGCCCCTGGACTGCGTTGACAGGCAGGGGTTGGCTCAGTAATGTTGCCCCCCTTGTGGTATCGCCCAGCCGAGCTTTTTTAACCCTCCGTGGAAAACAAATTTCAGAGAATTGAACGCCTGCCTCCCTATATCTTCAACATCATAGGGGATCTCAAGCAGCAGGCACGCGCCGCAGGTGAGGATATCATCGACTACGGCATGGGCAATCCCGACCAGCCCACACCGGCCCATATCGTTGATAAGCTGGTGGAAACCAGCCGCCGCGGCGATACCCATCGCTACTCCCAATCCAAGGGTATTCCTCGCTTACGCCGGGCCATTTGCAACTGGTATCGCGGCAGGTACGGGGTAGAGCTCGATCCCGACACCGAGGCTATTGTCACCCTGGGTTCAAAGGAGGGCCTGGCGCATCTGGCACTAGCCACCACCGGCCCGGGTGACGCTATTCTGGTCCCCAATCCTTCCTACCCAATCCATCCCTATGGATTCGTGATCTCAGGTGCGGATATTCGACACGTGCCGATGGCGGGTGAACAGCAGTTCTTCGAGGAACTGGAGAACGCCATCCGCAACAGTTGGCCCAAGCCCAAGATGCTGGTGCTGAATTTCCCGTCCAATCCTACTACCTACTGCGTGGAACTGGAATTTTTTGAGAAAGTAGTGGCCATCGCCCGGGAACATGGTATTTGGGTGGTACAGGACCTGGCCTATGCCGATATCTGCTTTGACGGTTATCGGGCGCCTTCAATTCTTGAAGTGGACGGCGCCAAGGACGTGGCGGTCGAGTTTTTCACCCTGTCCAAAAGCTACAATATGCCTGGCTGGCGGGTGGGTTTTTGCGTGGGCAACCCTGAGTTGGTGGGGGCGTTGGCAAGAATAAAGTCCTACCTGGACTACGGCATGTTCACGCCGGTGCAGGTCGCGGCTATTGCCGCGCTGGAAGGCGACCAGTCCTGTGTGGAGGAAATTCGCCAGCTCTATCTGAGTCGGCGCAATGTGCTCTGTGAAGGTCTGAACGCAGCCAACTGGCCGGTAGAACCCCCCAAGGCCACCATGTTTGTGTGGGCCCAAATTCCCGAGTTCTACTGCGACATGGGTTCGCTGGAGTTCAGCAAGAAGTTGCTTAGGGAGGCGAAAGTTGCGGTTTCACCGGGGATAGGATTCGGGGAGTATGGAGAGGGCTACGTGCGGTTTGGCCTGATTGAGAATGAGCATCGCACCCGCCAGGCGATTCGCAACATAAAACGAATGATCAGAAAGGATGGTTTTGCCTGATATGAGTGAGGTCAAGCTTGGACTCTGCGGCCTCGGGACCGTGGGCTGTGGCACCTTTAACGTACTGGCGCGCAACGCCAGTGAGATCAGTGCGCGGGCCGGTTGTGAGCTGCGCGTGGTGCACGTGGGGGCGCGCCGGGATAACCCGGCCTGTGATACCTCTGCGGTGCGGGTGAGCCGCGACATTTTTAAAGTGGCACGGGATCCGGAGGTGAATATCCTGCTGGAGTTGATCGGCGGCACGGATACGGCGCTGGAACTGGTGCGCGAGGCCATCGCTCACGGCAAGCACGTGGTGACGGCCAACAAGGCACTGATTGCTGAATATGGCAATGAACTGCTGGCGGAAGCGGAGGCAGCGGGCGTGAGCGTGAGCTTCGAGGCAGCCGTCGCCGGTGGCATTCCCATCATCAAGGCTCTGCGGGAAGGGCTGGCGGGTAACCGTGTCCACTGGCTGGCGGGCATTATTAACGGGACCGGCAATTTCATACTCACTGAAATGCGTGAAAAGGGCCGTGATTTCTCCGACGTGCTGGCCGAGGCGCAAGAACTCGGTTATGCGGAAGCGGATCCCACTTTCGATGTCGAAGGCATCGATGCCGCTCACAAACTGGTTATCCTGGCGGCCATCGCTTTCGGCATGCCGTTGCAGTTCGACAAGGTTTTCACCGAGGGGATTACCCGCATCGCCACCCAGGATGTCGACTACGCGGAAGAACTGGGCTATCGCATTAAGCATCTGGGTATTGCTCGCCGCACTGATGCGGGTATCGAGTTGCGGGTACATCCGACGCTGATCCCGGAGTCCTGCTTGCTGGCCAATGTTAACGGGGTCAAGAATGCGGTGTTGGTGGAAGCGGATGCCGTCGGTTCGACCCTGTATTACGGCGCGGGTGCAGGCGCCGAGCCCACCGCCTCTGCAGTACTGGCCGACGTGGTTGATCTGGCCCGGAACCTGGCGCGGGTCCAAAAGCCGACTGTTGCAGCGCTCGGTATTGCGATGAAAGCGATCACGCCACAAGTCATATTGGCGATTGAAGAAGTCGAAACTGCCTGCTATTTACGGATGTTGGCAGAGGACAAACCCGGTGTCATGTCGGAGGTAGCACGAATTTTCAGTGATGCGGATATCAGCATTGAGGCCTTGATCCAGAAACCACCACAGCCGGGCCAAACCCGTGTTCCGGTGGTTATCCTGACCAACAAAACCCGGGAAGGAAAGTTGATGGCGGCGGCAGCGGAACTTGAAAAACTGCCGAGCATCGCCGGTGAGATAACGCGCATTCGGGTGGAAAGCCTGGACGGCTGACAGGAGTGGAGACACGCGTGAAATATATCAGTACCCGCGGGCAGGCGCCGGCACTCAACTTCGAGGAGGTTTTATTGACCGGTCTGGCAGCGGACGGTGGCCTCTATGTGCCCGAGACGCTGCCCACATTTGATCGCGCAGAGATCGCGACCATGGCCGCCATGGACTACCCCGCTGTGGCCTTGCACATTATTCGCCCCTTTGTCGCGGACTGTATCCCCGAGCAGGATCTGGCGGACCTGGTGCGGGATTGTTACCGGGAGTTCAGGCATGAAGCGGTGGCTCCGCTGGTGCAGCTGGGAAGCAATGAGTGGCTGCTGGAATTGTTCCATGGGCCGACGCTGGCGTTCAAGGATTTTTCCCTGCAATTGCTGGGTCGGCTGCTGGATTACGTGCTGGAGAGGCAGCACAGGAAAGTTGTCATCCTGGGGGCAACTTCCGGAGATACCGGCTCGGCTGCGATAGAGGGCTGCAAACGCTGCTCCAACATCGATATTTTTATCCTGCACCCCCACCAGCGTGTCTCTGATGTACAGCGACGGCAGATGACTACCGTAGCGGGCGACCGGATTCACAATATCGCCGTGCAGGGCAACTTTGACGACTGCCAGGCAATGGTCAAGGCCAGTTTTGGCGACCGCAGTTTCCTGCCAGCGGATCGCAACCTGGTTGCGGTAAATTCCATCAACTGGGCCCGCATCATGGCTCAGATCGTCTATTACTTCTACGCCGCAGTGGCGGTGGGGGCACCGCACAGGGAAGTCGCATTTTCTGTGCCCACGGGCAACTTCGGTGATATTTTCGCCGGCTACCTGGCCCGCCAGATGGGCTTGCCGATCAAGCAATTGATCATCGCCACTAATCGCAATGACGTGCTGCACCGCATCATGACCACGCATACCTACGCCCGTGGAGAATTGCAGCACACTTTGTCGCCGAGTATGGATATCACTGTTTCCAGCAACTTTGAACGGCTGGTCTTTGATTTGTATCAGCGTGACGGGACCGCGGTGGCTGAGCTGATGCATCGCTTTCAGAACGGGGACATCAGTTTCAGTGATACCGCCATGGCCGAGGCGCAACGCCTGTTCAGCAGCCAGTGCGTCAGCGATGAAGAAACCTGCCAGCTCATCTACGATGTGTTTGAGGCTAGCGAGTACCTGCTCGATCCGCACTCTGCCATTGGCGTCAAGGCGGCGCGGGATAGGCGCTGCGACAGCTTGACCCCGATAATCACCCTGGCAACCGCACATCCGGCCAAGTTTCCGGAAGCTATCGAGAAGGCGGGCGTCGATTTTGAACCTGCATTGCCGCATCACATGCTGGATTTGTTCCAGCGAGAGGAGCGCTATTCCGTGCACCCCAACGAGCTGGCGGCGGTGCAGGCATACATGGCGGTCAATATTAATGCCTGAAGGTCGCGCTCCGGCCATAGCCCGGGTTAGTGCTTAAGGAAATCCGACGACGGCCAGCGGCAGACGTTCCGGCGTTTGCGCAGAGACTGGCACCGGTTCTCGCCCAGGTCTATGCCAACCGCGGGCTTTGCGCGGAGTCGGAGTTAAATCTCAAACTCGATCAACTTCTGCCTCCCGGTGATTTACTCGGGCTCGCGGATGCCGCTGTTTTGCTGGCCGATTGTGTCGAACAACAAAAGACGATTGTCATTGTTGGCGACTTCGATGCTGACGGGGCGACCAGCTCCGCGCTCGCTGTCACGGTTCTGCAGCAGGTGGGTGCCGGTAATGTCAGTTACCTGGTACCCAACCGCTTTGAGTATGGCTACGGACTCACGCCGGAAATTGTAGCCCTGGCCTTGCAGCGCCAGCCGGACCTGATCATTACCGTGGACAATGGTATATCCAGCCTGGAGGGTGTTGCGGCAGCCGCTGAGCAGGGCGTAAAAACACTGATAACAGACCATCACCTGCCGGGGGCAAGCCTTCCGGATGCTGAGGTCATCGTCAATCCCAACCAGCCGGGCTGCACTTTTGCCAGCAAAAACCTGGCCGGAGTTGGGGTCATTTTCTACGTCATGCTGGCACTGCGGGCCGAGCTGCGGGGGCGGGGCTGGTTTGAGCGGCAGTCGGGCGCGGAACCCAACCTGGCGGAAGTGCTGGATCTGGTCGCGCTGGGTACAGTCGCCGATGTGGTGCCACTGGACAAAAACAATCGCATTCTGGTGGAGCAGGGCCTGCTGCGCATGCGCGCGGGCAACGCCCGGCCGGGTATACGCGCACTGCTGGAAATTGCCAACCGGCCGCTTGCCCGCCTGACAGCCTCTGACCTGTCCTATGCGGTGGCGCCGCGACTGAACGCGGCGGGCAGGTTGGATGACATGTCTGTTGGTATTGAATGCCTGCTTGCGGCTGATGAGGCGACCGGGCGACAGTATGCAACACAGCTGAACGACCTGAACCGGGACCGCCAGTTGATAGAGCGCGAGATGCAGCGGGAAGCCATGCTACTGTTGGAGGAATTCCTGCGCACTACCGGAGGCAGTGTACCGCCGGCTTTGTGTTTGTACGACAGTAATTGGCACCAGGGTGTGGTTGGAATTCTGGCCTCCCGAATAAAGGAGCATTTGCACCGCCCCACCATCGCTTTCGCTGAGGGTGAGCCTGGAGAGATCAAGGGCTCCGCTCGCTCGATTCCCGGATTGCATATTCGTGATGCCCTGGACCGCGTGGCCACACAGTATCCCGGACTGGTCAAGAAATTTGGTGGTCACGCCATGGCGGCAGGTTTGTCGCTGGCCGACACAGATTTCGAACGTTTCCGGGACGCCTTTGAATCGGAGGTCGAGCGTTTACTGGATGGTGTGGAGCTCGATGCGGTTGTGGAAACAGACGGCGAATTGGCGGCGCATGATTTGACACTTCCACTGGCGCGAATCTTACGCTACGCAGGGCCATGGGGGCAGCACTTTCCAGAACCGTTATTTGATGGGGTGTTTCAGGTGGTGCATCAGCGACTGGTGGGGGAGCGTCACCTAAAGCTGGTGTTGAGCCACCCGGACAGGCCGGATAACTTGCTGGACGCCATCGCGTTTAACATTGATCGGGACCTGTGGCCCAACCATGCCGTGCAGCGGATCGCTATTGCCTACCACCTGGACAGCAACGAATATCGGGGGCGTGAGAGTCTGCAACTGCTGGTGGAAGTCATCGACACCTGTTGACGGCATCCGCTGCGGTGCAACTCACGGCCTTTGCGACGATCTGCGGTAGTGTAATCTGGATCAATTTTCCGGTGATTGATGAGCTTGCTTAATACCCGCTTGACCTTCTACTTACTGGAAGGTTTACATTAACATCTGTGCAACATCTTTGGAGTAGCAAATGAATATCAGTGCCGCCGCTCGCGCCAGTGGCTTATCCAGCAAGACCATCCGTTACTACGAGGAGATCGCCTTAATTCCCTCGGCCGCACGGGCGGACAATGGCTACCGTTTTTACGATGAAGGGGCGGTGGAGGGATTGCGCTTTGTCCAACATGCCAGGCAGGTGGGCTTCAGCGTGGAAGAGTGCCGCCAGCTGCTACAACTGTACAGTGATTCCAGTCGCCATAGCGCTCATGCGAAGGAGTTGGTGCTGGAGAAATGCCAACAGATAGAGTTGCGGATCAAGGAACTGCGCAACATGAACCGCATGTTGCGTAAGCTGGCGGAGCAGTGCAGTGGGGATGAGGGTCCGGAGTGCGCCATTCTCGATGAACTTGGACGCGAGCAGCGGTGACGAGTGATTGCTGTGAATCAGAAAACCAGGCCGCAGTGGCGGCGGAAGACGCCGGTTGTGGCACGGAATCCTCACGGGACACATTTCTCTGGTTCTGCCTCGCCTCGGTAGCTTCGCTGTCTCTGGCGGGCTTGTTCATTCCCCACACTGCCGAAACGCCAGGTATGTTGGCCACCCTGTCACACGGTGTGGTCGAACTGCTGGGGAAGATGTGGTGGGGCATGGCTATCGGGGTCATATTTGTCGGCCTGCTGGCGCGTATTCCCCGCGATCTGGTGATGTCGGTATTGGGCCACGAAAAGGGTTTCACTTCATTGCTGCGGGCGACCCTGGCAGGTGTGTTTCTGGACCTGTGCAGCCACGGCATTCTCGCTGTGGGGATGAAATTGTATGAGCGCGGAGCCAGCGTGGGTCAGGTGATGGCCTTCCTGCTGGCCAGCCCCTGGAATTCTTTCAGTCTTACGCTGATCCTGTTTGGTTTGATCGGGGTCGGCTGGACGCTGCTGTTCATTTTGTTGTCACTGGTTATCGGCTTGATCAGTGGGACCATATTCGATGGCCTGGTTCGCCGCGGCAGCCTGCCGGAAAATCCCAACCGCGAGCATCTGGATGCTGATGCAGACCCGCGCCAGTTGTGGGCAGAGTTCCGGGCGAGTTGGCGTTTTTCCGGCGCCGGCGCCGGTCGGCTTTTGCAGGATGGATTTTCCGGCTCGCGGGTCGTCATTCGCTGGGGTTTGTTCGGCATACTGTTGGCATCGGTGATACGGGTGCTGGTGCCCGAAACTGCCTTTGCCGCCTGGTTCGGTGCCAGTATGGCCGGGCTGGGGCTGACAATCCTGGCTGCCACGCTTATTGAAGTTTGTTCCGAGGGAACGACCCCGATAGCGGCCGACCTTATGAACCGGGCCGGTGCACCCGGGAACGCGTTTACCTTCCTGATGGCTGGCGTAGCGACCGACTATACCGAGATCATGTCAATCAGGGACACCACCGCCTCCTGGAAAATTGCCCTGTTCCTGCCGCTGGTAACCCTGCCGCAGGTGTTGCTGATCGGGGCCGTGCTCAACCAGTTTCCGGGCTGAGGCCATACCCCGCTGGTAAATTTGGGTACTTAGCAGTTTTTTTATTTAAAAACCGTGCTACGTCCCCTATTTTCCCGTTAAAATGCGCGACTTTCAACAGACTGGTAACACCCCCCATGCTCGAAGTTAACCCCCTGGTACAGACTCTCAAGGAAATCGATGAGCGCACTGAAGTGATTAGGGGGTATCTTTGACTATGCTGAGCGCAAGGATCGCCTGGCTGAGGTAGAGCTGGAACTGGCTGAACCCAGCGTCTGGGATGACCCGGAACGGGCCCAGGAACTGGGTCGCGAGCGCGCTTCGCTCGAAGCCATCGTCAACACCGTCGACCAGCTGACCACGGGCCGCGCCGATGCCGCAGATTTGCTGGAAATGGCGGTAGAGGAGCAGGACGAATCCACGGTTCTGGAAATAGAGAAGGACCTGGGAAAACTGCTGGAGCAGCTGGAGCAGTTGGAGTTCAGGCGCATGTTTTCCGGGGAGATGGACGCCAATAGTGCTTATCTGGATATCCAGGCCGGCTCCGGCGGCACCGAGGCGCAGGACTGGGCAGAAATGCTGTTGCGCATGTACCTGCGTTGGGGGGAGGCCAAGGATTTCAAGACCACGCTGGAAGAGGTCAGCTCCGGTGAAGTGGCGGGCATCAAGAGCGCGACTATTCGTTTCGAGGGCAAGTACGCGTTCGGTTGGCTGCGTACCGAAACCGGGGTGCACCGCCTGGTGCGCAAATCACCCTTTGACTCCGGCAACCGTCGCCACACCTCCTTCAGTTCGGTGTTCGTGTCGCCGGAAATTGATGACAATATTGAGATCGATATCAACCCCCCCGATGTGCGTACCGATACCTACCGCGCTTCCGGCGCCGGTGGCCAGCATGTGAACAAAACCGATTCTGCGGTACGCTTGACCCACGAGCCCTCGGGGATCGTGGTGCAGTGCCAGAGCGAACGCTCCCAGCACCAGAATCGGGACAAGTGCTGGAAGATGTTGCGGGCCAGGCTGTACGAGCAGGAAATGCTGCGGCGCAGTGAGCAGGCCCAGGCGGTGGAGGACAGCAAGTCGGATATCGGCTGGGGCAGTCAGATCCGGTCCTACGTGCTGGACGACCAGCGCATCAAGGACCTTCGAACCGGCGTTGAGACTTCCAATACCCAGGCCGTACTGGATGGTGACATAGACCAATTTATTGAGGCCTCGCTGAAGAGTGGCCTTGGTCAGGAACAGCCGTGAGCGGTCTGGAGAAAGCCGTGAGCGGTCTGGAGAAAGCCGTGAGCGGTCTGGAGAAAGCCGTGAGCGGTCTGGAGAAAGCCATGAGCGGATTGGAAAAAGCCATGAGCGATTGAGAACAGACATGACGGATCAGGAACAAAACAGTCCGGTTGCGGAGAACAAGCTGATCGCCGAGCGGCGGGCTAAATTGGCAGTCTTGCGCGAGCAGGGTAATGCCTACCCGAACGATTTTCGCCGCAGCGCCCTGGCGGGTGATCTGCAGGAGCAATATGCTGAGCGCGGCAAGGAAGACCTGGAACAGGAAAGCGCAGTTTACTCGGTGTGCGGCCGCCTGATCAGAAACCGCGGCGCATTTCTGGTGATCCAGGATGACAGTGGCGAAATCCAGCTCTACCTCAACCGCAAGGAGTTGCCGGAGGCGACACTGGCAAAGATCAAGTCCTGGGACCTGGGCGATATCGTGGCCGCCACCGGTCCGCTGCACAAATCCGGCAAGGGCGATCTCTATATCAACATGTCTGAGGCGCGTTTGCTGACCAAGGCGCTGCGTCCACTTCCGGACAAGTATCACGGCCTGGCGGATCAGGAGATGCGCTATCGTCGCCGCTATGTGGATCTGATCGTAAATCCCGAGTCGCGGGCGGTCTTTCGGCTGCGCTCGCGTATCGTCGATTTCATCCGCCGCTATATGCAGGACCGTGACTTCATGGAAGTGGAAACCCCGATGATGCAGGTCATCGCCGGCGGTGCCGTCGCCAGGCCCTTCGTCACCCACCACAATGCCCTGGATCTCGAGATGTACTTGCGCATTGCGCCAGAGCTGTTTCTGAAGCGTCTGACCGTGGGTGGATTTGAGCGGGTGTTCGAGATCAACCGGAGTTTCCGCAATGAGGGCTTGTCCACTCGCCACAACCCGGAATTCACCATGCTGGAGTATTACTGGGCCTACGCAGATTACCGGGATGCAATGGACCTGACCGAAGAGTTGCTCAGGCGATTGGCGCTGGAAGTTTTGGGCAGCACCGAAATGAGCTATCAGGGTAGCAGTTACGACCTGGCGCCACCTTTCCAGCGTATGGGTGTGTTGGAGTCTATACGGCACTTCAATCCCGACATGGATGCCGCTGCACTGGCCGACGAGGCGGGCGCACGCGACGTCGCCGAATCCCTGAAGATACCCCTCAAGGATAGTTGGGGGCTGGGCAAAGTGCAGATAGAGATTTTCGAGAAGACGGTAGAACACCGGCTGGACCAGCCGACCTTTATTACCGCGTATCCAACTGAGGTTTCACCACTGGCGCGCCGCAATGATGATGACCCATTTGTCACCGACCGCTTTGAGTTATTTGTCGGTGGCAGGGAGTTGGCCAATGGCTTTTCAGAGCTCAACGACCCGGAAGACCAGGACGAGCGTTTTCGAGCCCAGGTTGCAGAAAAAGCAGCGGGTGACGAGGAAGCCATGCCCTACGACGAAGATTACATCACCGCGCTGGAATATGGTCTGCCTCCGACCGCGGGAGAGGGCATTGGCATAGACCGCCTGGTGATGCTGTTCGCAGATGCCCCTTCTATCCGGGACGTTTTGCTGTTCCCCCACATGCGGCCTGAATAGGGTGGCATCAGTGGCTGCGGGTGATACACTCAGCGCCATGTATCGCCCCATAAAATTTCTTGTCTGCGCGGGCTGCCTGCTCTTGTTGCAGGCCTGCGGCAGCAGTCCTGCGCAGGAAGCGACTGATGAAAGCACAGAGCCGGTGCCGGAAATTACGCTGAATATGCCTCAGTCCAACTGCAGCTGCGAAGAGGAAACTCAGGATTACACGTTTCTGGAGAAAGGATTCAATACACTGCACGAGCGGGAGTATCTGGAATCGCTGGAGTATTTCCAACGCTATCAGCGCATTGAGAAAAATGCTGTAGCAGATGTGGAAGCCAAAATCGCGATTGCCTATCTCAGTATTCTCCCGGACAGCCCGATCTACGATAGCCGGGCGGCACGGGCTAGCTACCGCGAGCTGCGCCGGGGAATCCAGCCGGACTGGAAGCTGCACGAGAAAATTCAATTGATGCAGGATTCCCTGGAGACGTTTCTGGAGATACAGCGCCAGCTGGTGGAGTTGGAACAGAACAACGCCGATTTGCGCAGTGAGCTGGCAAAACGTGAAACGGCAATCAAGCGACTGCGTGATCTGACTCTGGGACGGGAACCCGAACCGGTAGAATAACCTCAAAGGTGGTGCCGACACCTTCCTCGCTGTCCACCGTGATCGAGCCGCCCATCAAATCACAGTACTCCTTGCAGATAGCCAGCCCCAGGCCGGTACCGCCGTAATTCTTGCTGGTGGAGGAGTCGGCCTGAACAAACGCATCGAATATCTTGTGCTGTTGTTCTGCTGACATACCAATACCGGTATCGGAAATAGCGATCACCACGCAATCCGCATCACCCGGCCGCGGTTCCGCGCTGACCTTGATCTCACCGGCCTGGGTGAATTTGGTGGCGTTGCTGAGCAGGTTCAGGAATACCTGCCGAAACTTGGTGGCATCATTGTAGAAGGCGGGCAAGGTGGTATTGACACTCAATTCCAGGTTGTTGCCCTGTTTATCCAGCAATGGGGCGATAGTCTGGCACACCTCCTCCAGCATCTGACCGGCATTAAACTCCTCGTAGTGGACGGTCATCTTGCCGCTTTCAATCTTGGACAAGTCCAGGATGTCGTTGATCAAACTCAGCAGCTGCCTGCCGGAGAGAATTATTTTTTGCAGGTCGCGCTGAAACTGTGGCTTGTCGATGCCGGCCGTGTCGCCCAGTTCGTCGAATAACATTTCGCTGTAGCCGATGATGGCATTCAGCGGGGTACGCAATTCATGACTGACGTTGGCCAGGAAATGACTCTTCGCTTCATTGGCCTGGTCGGCGTTCTCCTTCGCCTCCTGTACTTCATCGATGGCATTGCGCAATTTACCGGACATGTCGTTGAAGGCATCTGCCAACTCGCCCAGTTCACCGCTGTCCTCGATTGAATCAATACGGTAGTCGAGGTCGCCGCTGCCTATGCGCATGGTACCGATCTTGAGCCGATTGAAAGACTGGCTGGTGTAACGCACCAGAAAGAAGCCCAGGGTACTGGTCAAAAAGATGGAAGCGAGAAATCCGATCACGGTGATACGATCGGTGAGAGCAATGGTCCTGTCGATGATCGCGGCGCGCTGCTCGGCAATGAAAATTTGTCGCTCCTTCAGATAGGACAAGCGCTGCTGTACTACGTCGTAGAGGGCGGGTGCGTCCGGGGATGGAAATGGCGATTGGTACCCGGCATCGTTGTAATAGTTATAGAATTCCCGCCAGGCTGGGAACAACTGGGTGCCCGACTGCCAGAGTGCGTTGTACTGAGGCCTGGTGACGTCATCCGACATTCTGCCCAGTGCCTTGAGTTCGTCGGAGACCGAGCGCAGGTTGCTGCTGGCCAGTTTACGGTCCTCTTCGTTCAGTCTGTCGTCCGTGGTGTCACGCAAGGCCGCGAGCACGCGGATCTGCTTGCGTTGTTCCTCCAGTTGCAAGCCGATACTGGTAGTCAATTCTTGTGCTGCAACCGATTGCCGGTAGGCAGTCATACTCTCGGTTCGGGCGACACTACCCCAGAAGTGGGTGCCCACATTGAGCGAAAATATGAGCAGAATTGCCAGTACCGATAAAGTGAGGCGTCTGCGCAGGCTCACCCGCTGTCACCCTTATTGTCACCCTCTCCGTCAACCCGCCCACAACTGAGGGCGTTGATTTTTTCAAGCAGCATTGGGAAATCGATAGGTTTGGTGGCGTAGTCATCGCAGCCAGCGGCCAGGGCCTTATCCCGGTCTGCACGCATCACATGGGCGGTGAGGGCGATGATGGGGGTATTGGCAATGGCATCCTCTTCGCGGATCTCCTTGCAGGTTGTCCAGCCATCCTTGATGGGTAAGCCCATGTCCAGTAACACCACGTCCGGGCGCTCCTGTCGCACCAGTGTGATGGCCTGCTCGCCGTCGGCCGCGGTAATCACCTCATAGGCTGCGCGCACCAGGCGCCTGCTCAGCATATCGCGACTCATCTCGTTGTCTTCGACCAGTAGTATGCGGGTGGTCATGAGGTTTCCTGGTTCATGGCACCGGTGATCTGGAAAATGGAAACCGGTTCGTTGATCCCCTTGACCTGCACCAGTTCATTGCGGCCGGTACTGTAGTGGCCGTGGAGTTTGTCCAGCGTGCTCTTGGAGATCAGTATTTCGCCGCCGGCAGTACGCTCCTCAATACGTGCTGTCAGATTCACCTGGTGGCCGACGATGCCATATTTGCTACGTTTTTCAGAGCCCATGTTGCCCGCAATCACTGCGCCAGTGTTGACTCCAATCCCCATTTCGATTTCCGGCAAGCCCGCAGCGGTATATTCACGGTTGATGTCGTGAATGGCGTTCTGCATGCTCAGCGCACACCGTACGGCGCGGTCTGCATCGTCCCCCCGGGTGATGGGAGCACCGAACATAGCGAGAATGCCGTCGCCGATAAATTCGTCGATAGTACCCTGGTGCTGAATGATGATCTCAGACATGGTGCCGAGATAGGTGTTCAGCATTTTCATCACGTTTCCCGGTTCCAGGCTTTCGCAGATGGTCGAAAACTGGCGGATATCCGACATCAGGATAGTCACTTCGCGCAGATCACCACCGAGTTCCAGGCCCTCGGGTTGTTCCAGCAGGTTGGCGACAACTTCGTCGGAGACATAGCGTCCGAAGGTGGCGCGGATGAACTTTTCGCTGCGCTCCAGTTGCTGCCGATACTGCTCTTCGCGATCGTGCCAGCGCTTGCGTTCCAGACCGGCCTTGATGCGTGCCTGCAGCAGTACCGGATTGAACGGCTTGAACAGGTAGTCGTCGGCGCCAGCCTCGATGCAGGCGATAATTCCTTCCATATCCTGGCGCCCGGATATCACGATGACGGGGATAGCGCGCCAGGCCACGTTCGCCTTGATGCGATTCAAGACTTCACTGCCATCCATTCCCGGCATGATCAGATCCAGCAGCACCGTATCAATGGTGTGTTCTTCCAGCAACTCCAGCGCCCGGGCGCCGGAGGCAGCCGTCAGTACCTGGTGCCCGGAGCGAGTCAGGTAGCGATCCAGTAGCTCGAGGTTTTCCGGGGTGTCGTCCACCACGAGTATGGTGCCTGGTTCGGCCTGCACCAGGAGATCTGTGCCGGCGTTGCCGTCCTCTTCCTCGGAAGCGGAGGCGATGGCTTTCAGCAGGCGCTGTAGTACTGCGTGCAGGTAGCTGTGCTGATCGGAAAGTTCCTCGCGCAGTAGCTCGGCGTAGCCGCGGATGGCGCCCAACACATTACGCAGGTCGTGCTGGCTTTGGGCGTGAGTATGCTCTGCAGAGAGCAGTGCCTCCAGCGCGGCGCCGCCTGAGATCAATTTCTCCAGATCGCGGTACTGTTGTTCCTCGAGACTGCCATCCCGGGAAGCGCTCTCGACCCGCACCTCGGCCATGGCTTTGAAGACCTGGTCGGTCCACGCGTTGGAGGTGAATGTACTGGACACGTCGGAGTACCATCATGTTGTTTACACAGGCAATTATAGCCAGCCTGTTTGCACAGTAATAGTGCGCGATTGTGGCGGTTTGGGTTACTATAAAGCACGCACAGGGGGTATGTGCCCCACGGGTGGAGAGTAATCTTGATTCTGCAACAGGTTGAAATATTCCAGGGCCTCTCAGACGAGGAGCTCGAAGCGTTGTCAGTGAGCAGCAGTAGTCGCTCGTTTCCGAAAAACACGGTAGTCATTCACGAAAATGATCCTGCTGATTCCCTGTTCGTCATTGAAAGTGGCAAGGTAAAAGTCTACTGCAGTGACAAAAACGGAAAGGAATTCATCATGAATACCCAGAGGGAGGGGGATTATTTTGGCGAGCTCGCCTTGCTGGATGACTCCACCCGCTCAGCCTCGGTACGCACGGTTGAGAAATCCAGCTTCTGCATTATCTTCAAGGATGATTTCAATCGGGTGCTGGATGATCATCCGAAGATCGCCCGGCAGTTGATCCGCAATCTCTCACAGCGGGTTCGCAAGCTTACCGCTGACGTGAAGAGCCTGGCTTTGCAGGACGTCTATGGTCGGGTCGTCAACGTGCTGATGGATCTCGCCGAGGAGAGAGGTGATGGCAGCCTGCTCATTCCGGAGAAGTTAACCCAGCAGGACATCGCGGATCGAGTAGGCGCTTCCCGGGAAATGGTCGCGCGCATTCTCAAGGATCTGACTATCGGCGACTACATCCGCTTTGAGGGTCGCCACATCGTCATAAACTCTCGCCTGCCCGCCAAGTACTAGCCCGGGTCGTACCAACAGCTCTTATCCGTTAAGCTCTTACCCCTTAAACCAGGGCAGCGGCGTGCGCAGGGTCGCTACCAATCACGTCCTCGAACCTGGCTGACGAAGTGACCTTTGGCCAGTTTGGTCCTCAGCATGTCGCCTTTGGCAACCTGCTTTGAATCGGTGACCAGCTTGCCATCGGTATCGGTGACCATCGCGTAACCGCGCTCCAGGGTGGCCAGCGGGCTGAGCGAGTGCAGCATACCTCCAAACCTGGCCAGTCGTTGCTGTAAGTGGGCCACCCGGTTGCCCATTGCCGCAGTGTGGCGGTGGCGGAGATGTTGCAACCGCAACTGGTGTGCGGTGAGCGCATTGCCGGGCGACAATCGCTGCAAATGTGCGAGTAATAGCTGCAGTTGCTGTTGCCGCCGGGTCACGCCGAGCTGGACTGACTTCAGTAGGCGCTGTTCCAGCTCATCCAATCCTTGGGCTTGTTCCTGCAGCCGGTCGCCGGGGTGTCGCGTGCGCCGTCGCAAGCCGAGCAGATCCGCTCCCGCATCGCGCAACCGGCGCAGCACCGACCGTTGCAGGGTTTTCTCCAGACTGCGAAACGCATTCATCAGCTCGGTTCGGTCCGGACTCAGTAACTCCGCTGCCGCGGAGGGAGTTGCAGCGCGGGCATCGGCGACAAAATCTGCGATAGTAAAATCGATTTCATGGCCCACCGCGCTGACCACTGGCAGTTCGCTGGCGGCGATGGCACGGACCACCCGCTCGTCATTGAAACACCACAAATCTTCAATAGAGCCCCCGCCGCGGGTTAACACGAGTGCATCCAGCGGCGGGTCGAGTTGCAGGTGCAGCCGGTTGGCACTCGCCAGGGCAGCGACAATCGCGGGCGCTGCTTCATCGCCCTGCACGGCAACGGGTAGAACGCTGAGTTCGATGCCCGGAAAACGGCGCTTGAATACGGTAATGATGTCGCGCACGGCTGCCCCGGAGGGGGAGGTGATAATGCCTATGTGTCGCGGCATGCTGGGCAGGTCTTGTTTCAGTTCCTGTGCGAACAAGCCCTCGTCCTGCAGGCGCTGCTTGAGTTCCTCGAAAGCCAGTTGCAGGGCGCCGGCTCCGGCTGCCTCCATGTGTTCCACGATGAGTTGGAACTCGCCGCGGCCTTCGTACAACGAGACCTTGGCCCGCAGCCGGATTTGCTGTCCGTTCTGTGGTCGCAGTCGCACCCGCTGGTTGCGATTGCGGAACATCGCGCAGCGTACCTGGCCGCTATCGTCCTTGAGGGTGAAATACCAGTGCCCGGAGCCGGGGCGCACGAAATTGCTGATCTCACCTTCTACCCAGACAAACTCGAAATGATTCTCCAACAGGCGTTTCACCTGCCGGTTCAGCTGGCTGACGGAGAGGATCTCCGGGGCGTTTTGGGGGAGGTTCACTGGCGTAAAATAGCTTGTTTTCATTTACGGAGGGAGCATCGAAGATTTATAATTGCACGTTTTACTACACAGTGGAAGAGTGTCCTTATGCTACGAATCTCCCAGGAAGCCCTGACCTTTGACGACGTACTGCTGCTGCCTGGGTATTCCGATGTGGTGGCCGCCGAGGTCAGCCTGAAAACCCGCCTGACCCGCGAAATTGAACTCAACATCCCCCTGGTTTCCGCTGCCATGGATACGGTGACCGAGTCAGCCCTGGCCGTAGCGATCGCCCAGGAGGGCGGTATTGGCATTGTCCATAAAAGCATGACGCTCGAGGAACAGGCCGCCCAGGTGCGCAAGGTCAAGAAGTATGAGAGCGGGGTGGTCAAGGACCCCATTACCATCCAACAGGAAGCAAGCATCGCCGAGTTGCTTGAGCTGACCCGGAAAAACGGCATCTCCGGGGTGCCGGTCCTCAATGGTGAGGACCTGGTGGGCATCGTGACCCGGCGCGATGTACGCTTCGAGCGGAACCTGGATCTCCCGGTTTCCAGTATCATGACGACCCGGGAAAACCTGGTCACCGTCAGGGAGGGCGCCTCGGCCGAGGAGGTGCAGGGGTTGTTGCACCGGCACCGGATTGAAAAAATACTGGTGGTGAACGATGCCTTTGACCTGTGTGGGATGATCACCGTCAAGGATTTCGACAAGGCCGAGAGTTTTCCCCATGCGGCCAAGGACACCCACGGTCAATTGCGCGTGGGGGCATCGGTGGGGACCAGTCCGGATACCGATGACAGGATGGATGCGCTGGTGCACGCCGGGGTCGATGTGCTGGTGGTGGATACCGCCCACGGGCATTCGAAAAACGTTATCGAGCGGGTCAAACTCATCAAGCAGCGCTACCCGGAACTCCAGGTCATCGGCGGCAATATCGCCACCGGGGCGGCCGCACTGGCACTGGTTGAAGCGGGCGCCGATGGGGTCAAGGTAGGGATTGGTCCGGGCTCAATTTGTACCACCCGCATAGTCACTGGCACCGGAGTGCCGCAGATAACCGCCATCGCCAATGTGGTTGGCGCCCTGAAGGACAGCGGGGTTCCGGTGATTGCCGATGGTGGAATTCGCTTCTCCGGCGATCTCGCGAAGGCGGTGGTAGCCGGTGCTCATTCGGTGATGATGGGCAGTATGTTTGCCGGCACCGAAGAAGCGCCTGGCGAAGTTGAGCTGTACCAGGGGCGTACCTACAAATCCTATCGCGGTATGGGCTCTATCGCAGCTATGGCCCAGACCCAGGGCTCCAGTGATCGCTACTTCCAGGACGCCGGCCTGGGAGCAGAGAAACTGGTGCCGGAGGGCATTGAGGGACGGGTGCCCTACAAGGGCCCGGTCGGTGCGATCATCCATCAGTTGATGGGGGGGTTGCGCTCGGCCATGGGCTATACCGGTAGCCACGACATTGAAACCATGCGCACCAGTCCGGAATTTGTGCGGGTGACCACTGCGGGGATGAGTGAGAGTCACGTCCACGACGTGTCTATCACCAAGGAAGCACCCAACTACCCGGTTCGATAATGACCGATATCCACTCCCGGAAAATCCTGATTCTGGATTTCGGTTCTCAGTACACCCAATTAATCGCCCGCCGGGTCCGCGAGGTGGGTGTCTACAGTGAAATCTATGCCTTCGATGTCTCCGCTGAGGAGATTCGCGCCTTCAATCCCCGCGGCGTGATCCTCTCCGGTGGTCCGGAGTCGGTAGCCGCCGCGAGCTCGCCGCGGGTGCCCGAGGTGGTGTTCGAGTTGGGTATCCCGGTGCTGGGTATCTGTTACGGCATGCAGGCCATGGCGGAACAATTCGGCGGCAAAGTCGCCGGTTCGCAGCTGCAGGAATTTGGCTATGCCCAGATTCGCCTGACCGGAAACGAGGGCCTCTTGCACAATATTCACGATCACCTGGATTCACAGGGCCGCATGCTGCTGGATGTGTGGATGAGCCACGGCGATAAAGTCGTCGAGCTGCCAGCCGATTTTGAGCTCATGGCGGAATCAGACAACTGCCCCATTGCTGGTATGTATCACCGCGAGCGGCCCCTGTTCGGCATCCAGTTTCACCCGGAAGTAACGCACACCACTCAGGGGACGCGCATCTTTGAGCACTTTGTGCTCGAACTCTGTGGCTGTGAGCGCCTCTGGACGCCGGCTAATATCATCGAGGACGCGCTGCTCCGGGTGCGCGAGATGGTGGGGACAGACAAGGTGCTGCTGGGCCTGTCGGGCGGGGTAGATTCCTCGGTAGTGGCGGCGCTGTTGCACCGCGCCATCGGCGATCAACTGACCTGTGTGTTTGTGGACAACGGCCTGTTGCGCAAGCAGGAAGGCGAGCAGGTTATGGATATGTTCGCCAGTAATATGGGGGTCAAGGTAATTCGCAGTAATGCCCAGGAGCAGTTCCTGCAGCGCTTGCAGGGTGTGAATGACCCGGAAGCCAAACGTAAAATCATTGGCAACACCTTCATCGAAGTGTTTGAGGCGGAGGCGGCACGCATTGAGGGGGTCAGGTGGCTGGCCCAGGGTACCATTTACCCGGACGTGATCGAGTCCGCTGGCGCCAGGACCGGCAAGGCCCATGTGATCAAATCGCATCACAATGTCGGCGGCCTTCCGGATGATATGGCGCTGCAATTGGTAGAACCCCTGCGCGAACTGTTCAAGGACGAGGTGCGCCAGATTGGCCTGGAG
>JAPUKZ010000071.1 GCA_027295405.1 Gammaproteobacteria bacterium | reverse complement strand
CGGTCTTCGCTATCCCTTTGAAGAGGTCATAACCTTCGGCGAACCCAGGGTCGGTTGTAAGTTAGAACGGTCTTTTCGAGCAAAGAGTCACATCCGCTACGTCAATGGAGATGACCCGGTCACAAAAGTGCCTCCTGATATAGGCTTCGGTTTTGACCATCACGGCACGGTGGTTCGCATTTCTGATCCCGACGGTAGTACCGATTTCAAATACGATCATTCGATCGTCTACTATGCACAGAATCTATGAGGTAGCTTTGATTAGTTCTGGATTTTATTCGGCGACATGCCTGAGCAGGCAAATCAACAGGGAGTGCCCAGGCTATGCTGTCCCGCTCTGCAACTTTGGCATCCGCCTACGACTGGTCGCAAGTTTAGGCAAGCGGCATCACCACTGCATCGGTGAGGTAGGGATTGTCAAAGCTGACCGTCTCTCCAGCTTCCATACCCGGTACCGGAAACAGCCTGGCAGACAGTGGCTTTTGGTACTTGGTGGCCAGCGCAGCAACATCAGTGAGAATCGCCCTGAGCACAGCCTCAGGCGTGTTGCCGGCAATGGGCACCACGTCGAGCCCGGTTCCACAGACACTTGAATACAGCAGCAGTTCGGAAACAGTGAACCGCTTCTCCGCCGCTCGCTGTGCGAGTACAGGATCTTCCATGATGGGTAACATCAAGCCGGAATAGCCACAGGTTTTCAAGCTCAAGCTTTTCAGTACGTCAGTGATCGCTGCACAGGCTGACAGCGTTGAAGCACTACCAAAAGGCGTCTTTGTAAGCACCTCAATTGCCTGCCCGATACTGGCGTCAAGGCCGGGAGCAGGGGAAGTATCGATGCCCAAATACTGCCACCGGGCGGCCGCGGCGAGTGTATTGCCCAACGCGGCAACCGGGCCTAAAGCTGCTTCCATCTCCGTCTTGAGCCTGTTTTTGGCATCGCCCAAATTGGCCGCGCCGGTGAAGGCCTGCCGCAGTAAATTAGGCGACTCCAGTCCAATACTGAATGACTTGCCCTGATCGAAGTAGGCGGCCGGGAAAAAGGGTGTTCCCGCCCGCGTAAAGGCATTGGCCGCAAATCGGAAATTACCCTCACCACCGGGCGTGCCATGGGCGATCGCCAGCATCGCTTCTGCGGCAGCTCGCAGGCTCTGGTAATGTACGCCCCGCCCGGCGGACGCCACGCTGACCGTGAAGCTGATATTTTTTGTTTTGCGTATCACTTCAACCGCCCAGGCGGCGAATTCTTCGTGGTAAACGTCTTCGGTGAATACGGGTCCGATACTACAACTTACTTCGTTCTCCACGGCAAATTGGTCCAGTGCCAGGATAGCTTCAATTGCCTGCGTGCTGTTCCAGTCGGCAAGGTACTCCTGCAGCGGTTGGGTCGCCAGGCGCAGAGTTTGTACCTCGTATCCCTTTACTTCGAAGATCTCACGCGCATTCCGTAAGAATGCTATGGCGGCTTCGGCCTGATCAAAGTCGCCTGATGCTTGCATGTGAAGACCGGCGGTAATTGTTCGCACGCGAAAATTGTTTTCAGCGGCGGCGCCAAAAGTGCTAGTCAATGCTAACAGGGCGCCCAGCGGGAGTAGGCTGGCGAATTCACGCCTCGACAGATCTGCGGGCATGTTCCGCTCCTGTGAAAAAAGTCATACCAGAGTATAAGGCGTATCAGGGCGTCTCCGAGCCATAGACTCGGCGAACATTGTTTTTTGTCCGGGTCAGGTTAGACTGAAAACTCGAAATTGTTGACCGCCAGGACGAGGATTGCTGACATTGGATATTGCAGGAGTATTGGTGGGTTTGACGGAGATTGCCGTGGCGCTGGCGGGTTTTACCGGGGTGGTGGTGGTCTTCGGCAGCCACAGCGCCGGCAGCTGGCTGCCGGGGGATCGCCTGCGACTTGGGTTTCTGCTGGAAGCCAGCCTCACTGCAGGCGGTTTTGCCCTGTTGGCGCTGGTGTTGTACAGCAGCATGCAGGATGCCGGGAATGCCTGGGCGCTCGTCAGTGGGCTGTGGGCACTGTACATGGTGTATTCCCTGTATGCGTCCCATCACCGAATCCGGGAAAACCTTGAGCACCACCAGGACATTGACATAACCGCCAACCATATCGTCTTTGCGATGTTCTCCTCGCTGATCGTCCTGCAACTCCTCAACGTGGTTTTATGGCGCGAGTTCGCACCCGTGCTGGCAGCCCTTGTTGTGAACCTGGTCGGTGCGGCCATGCAGTTCGCCCGGTTAATTCGCTCGGTGTTTCATGAGTAGTGAAGATGCCACTCGCTTGGGTCTTGTGATCCCTATACTGGCGTGTTATCCGCCGCCATGGCTTGCGGAGAATTTTCGGTTATCCGCGACCCCGACCAGGCGTCCCCAACGAATTATTTCGACCAAAAATTTTCCAGATATGGAGGTAGTGCGCAATGAAGGAAATCTCCAGACGCAAGCTGACCAAAAAAGTGGCTATCGTCACGGGTGTCGGTTTATTGAGTCCCGGGCTGTTAATGGCCGCGCCGGTGACGCCGGCACAGGTGGAGGGGCCGTTCCACCCGATTGATGCACAGGGCGATACCGACCTGGACCTCAGCTACATAGCGGGGCATATCAAGCCGGCCACCGGCGAGGTGATATTGGTGCGCGGGCGGGTGTTGGATACCCAGGGGCAACCGGTGGCGAACGCGCTGGTCGATGTGTGGCAGGCCAATCACCACGGTCGCTACAGTCACCCCGAAGACCCCAATACGGCGCCCCTGGATCCGGATTTCCAGGGTTGGGGGCTACTACGTACCGATGCCCAGGGGCGCTATGCCTTCAAGACAATCAGGCCGGGCGCGTATCCACTGTCTTTTCTCGGTGATCAGCGCTGGCGTTGCCGGCACATTCACTTCAAGGTGACCCAACCCGGATACGACGAGCTGATAACGCAGATGTATTTCCAGGGCGATCCGTTGATTGCGCAGGATCTGGAAGTTGCCAAAGCCCCGCCGGAGCTTCGCCACCTGTTGATCGTCAAGCAGCACGCCGACCAGGCGACCGGGCTGCCGCTGTTTGATTTTGACCTGACGCTGGCTATTGCGTAGGGTCAACAGATTCGGTCAGGTTTATGTAGGGTCTGGGCGACTCCGACTGGACGGGCAGTACTCTGCCAAGTGGGAGAAGGTCTTTTTGTGGGTGGCTTTCTCTTTCCCGGTCATCAAGATGCTGCCGGCCTTGTTGCCGAACTAGCAGCGTTCGATCAGTAGCGCGCTGCCGGTTCCCGCCGCACCACTGGCCGCCACCAGGCCCAGCTTTTGTTCGCGCCGTTCCAGCTCGTCCAGCAGGGTGCCGGTCATCATGGCTCCGGTCGCTCCCATGGGGTGGCCGAGTGCGATCACTCCGCCATTAACATTCATCTTGTCGCTGGGTATGCCCAGATCCCGTTCACACTTGACCACGGTTGCGGCGAAAGCCTCCTGAATTTCGAACAAATCGACATCGTTCACCGACAGGTTTTGTTCCGTCATCAGTTTGCCGGTGGCGGTGACGCAGCCACTGAGGACTTGTAGTGGATCATCGCTGACAGTGGCCGCGGCGACAATACGGGCGCGAGCCTCTATACCAAGTTTTTCACCGAGTGCCTCATTACCCAACAGAACCAGGGCCGCGCCATCGGCCATTGCCGGTGAATTGCCGGCGGTGTGAATGTGTTCGATATGATCCAGCTGGGTATTAGCGGCCAGTTGATACTGGTCCACCCCCTGGCTACCCAGCTTTTCGAATGCGGCCGGCAAACGGTGCAGCGCCTGCAGGCTAATGTCGGCACGGATGCATTCATCTTCGCTGGCGGTAATGCCCCTGGTCGGATTTTCAATGGGGATAATGGATTTGAAATAGCCCTGTTGTCGTGCTGTCGCTGCTCGCAGTTGACTCTGCAGCGCGATGGCGTCCGCCTGTTGCCGCGACACATTGTTAAGTGTTGCGATGAGATCTGCGCCGCTGCCCATCATTAACATCTGGCACTGGGCGGCAAAGGCGGGGTCGACAAAAACCGTTGCCTGGTCAGACAGCATGGGCACTCTCGACATCATTTCGATACCGCCGGCCACGATGGCCTGCTCCTGCCCGGCAGCAATGCGCAGGGCTGCCAGATTGATGGCATCGATACTCGAAGAGCAGAACCGGTTGACGGTGAGCCCGCCGATACTCGACGGCCAACCCGCGTAGAGGGTGGAGGTTTTGGCGATATTGCCAGCTTGCTCACCCGGTTGGGTGACACAACCCAGAATAACATCACCGATCAGCACAGGGTCCAACCGGTTGCGTGTTTCCAACGCCTGGTAGAGGGCTTTAAGCAGGTCATGCGGGCGCAGTTCATGCAGGCCGCCGGATTCTTTTGCCCGGGTTCTCGGCGTCCGAATCGCGTCATAAATAAAGACAGGCTGCATTATCCAACGCCCACCACAAAGCTCACGCAGGTGGTGGTGCTGCCGCCGACATTGAAGGTCAGCATATTCTCAGCCTTCGGCAGTTGATAGGCGCCGGCGCGACCGCTTACCTGGCGGGCACAGTCCAGTACCATAC
>JAPUKZ010000070.1 GCA_027295405.1 Gammaproteobacteria bacterium | reverse complement strand
CCTGGAAAGCCTGAAGGCGTTCCGGGATCGCTTTGCAATTCCCATCAGCGACACTGAACTGGAGAGTGTGCCCTATTACCGGCCGGCGCCAGACAGCCCGGAGATGCGGTACATGCGCCAGGCGAGGGAGCAGCTGGGTGGCCAGATCCCTGTGCGCCAGTTCGACTTTGAGGCCTTGCAGGTGCCGGCCCTGGAGGAGTTTTCAGGACAGCTGAAGGGCAGTGGCAAGCGCGAAATTTCCACCACCATGTCCTTCGTGCGCATCCTGTCAGCACTGGTGAAGGACAAGAACATTGGTTCGCGGGTGGTGCCCATTGTGCCGGATGAGGCGCGTACCTTCGGGATGGAAGGCATGTTTCGCCAGCTGGGTATCTATTCATCACAGGGACAGAAGTACACGCCCCAGGATGCCGGGCAGGTCATGTACTACAAGGAAGACAAGCGAGGCCAGATCATGGAGGAGGGAATTAATGAGGCCGGCGCTTTTTCGGCCTGGCTGGCCAATGCCACCTCGTACTCTACCAGCGGCTATCCCATGATCCCGTTCTACATTTTTTACTCCATGTTCGGGTTCCAGCGCATCGGCGATCTGGCCTGGGCGGCGGGTGACTGCCAGGCCCGGGGTTTCCTTATCGGTGCGACTGCCGGGCGAACCACGCTCAACGGCGAGGGCCTGCAGCACCAGGACGGCCACAGCCTGTTACTGGCGAGCGCTGTGCCCAACTGCGTGGCCTACGACCCGGCCTACGCCTACGAGCTTACGGTGATCATTCAGGATGGCCTGCGCCGGATGTACCAGGAGCGCGAAAAGAAGTTCTACTACATCACTGCCATGAATGAGAACTATCACCAGCCGGAAATGCCGGTGGGTGTGGAAGAGGGCATCATCAAGGGCATGTACCCGACGCGCAAGAGCAAAAAGCGCAGCAAGAAAAAGGTGGAAATGATGGGAGCTGGCACCATCCTGCGAGAAGTGGAAGCGGCGGCGGAAATTCTGGAAAAAGATTATGGTGTGGCGGCCAATGTCTGGAGCCTGACCAGCGTTAACGAGTTGCAGCGTGAAGGCAAGGCGGTTGAGCGCTGGAACCTGCTGCATCCCACCATGGAACCCCGGCTGCCCTATGTCACCAAGTGTCTGCAGGACGCGGGCGGGCCGGTAATTGCGGCCACGGATTACGTGAAAGCCTATACCGACCAGATTCGGGAATTCGTGCCGCAGCGGTTTGTGGTGCTGGGCACGGATGGATTTGGACGCAGCGATACGCGTTACAAACTGCGCCAGTTCTTTGAGGTGAGCCGGGAGTTTGTGGTGATCGCTGCCTTGAAGGCCCTGGCCGATGACGGTGTTATCAAGGCGGCGGAAGTTGGCAAGGCGATCAAGTCTCTGGGTGTGAATCCCGAAAAGATTGACCCCATCCAGGTCTGAAACCAGCTGATAAGGAAAGCGCGGTGGCTAAGGAAAAACTGACAGTACCAGATATGGGCGGCGCCGAAGACGCCGAGGTCATTGAACTTTGCGTGGCTGTTGGGGATCAGATTGAAGTCGAGCAGAGCCTCATCGTGCTGGAATCCGACAAGGCCTCCATGGAAATCCCCGCGGCCCAGGCTGGCACAGTCCTCGAGATCCTGGTGAAGGAAGGCGATACCCTCGCCGAAGGGGCGCCTATCCTGGTCGTAGAAACCGCTGTGGAAACCGCCGGGGATGCCGCCGTAGCGGCTGCCGGCGAACCAGAAACCGCAGCGGAAACCGCGCCGGAACAAGCGGTTGATCCCGCCCAGGAACAAGCGGAAAAACCTGCGCCACGGGGACGCCTGCCGCAGGAGAGTTCTGCTGCGGCCCCCGGGACAGCGTCAGCAGCTGCTTCCGAGGCTGGCTCAGGTCAAGACCAGACCGTGGCCGTACCCGATATTGGCACCACCGATCCGGTAGAAGTGATTGAAGTTTGTGTTGCCGTGGGTGATAGCATCGCCGAGGGCGATTCCCTGGTGGTGCTCGAGTCTGATAAAGCGTCCATGGAAATTCCCGCCCCCTTCGCGGGCGAGGTGATGGAGTTGGTAGTCGCGGAAGGTGCCCAGGTGGTTGAGGGGGATAGCCTCGCTATCGTCAAAAGCGCCGCAGTTGCGGTACCAGTGCCGACAAGCCCTGCCCCCGAATCATCTCAGGTAGCTGCAAGCGCCGTTGCAGCGGTGTCCGATGTGAAACCCGATGATGATTTACCTGCCGCGGCAAGGGTTGCCCCAGCAACAGCTGCCGCAGGGAGGCCTGCCCCAGCAACGGCTGCCGCAGCATCCGCTGGAGAAGTTTACGCTGGTCCGGCGGTCCGCAAACTGGCCCGGGAATTCGGTGTAAAGCTGTCGCAGGTTCAGGGTTCCGGTCCCAAGGGGCGTATCCTGAAAGAGGATCTGCAGGAGTTTGTCAAAAATACGCTCAGCGGCGGCGCCAATGCTGCGGCCACATTCGGTGCCGGGATACCACCGATACCGGAAGTCGACTTCACCGCTTTTGGTGAAGTCGACATTCAGCCCCTGAGTAAAATAGCCAAAGTCACCGCCGCCAATATGCAGCGCAGCTGGCTCAACGTGCCACATGTGACCCAGTTTGATGAGGCAGACATTACCGAGCTGGAAGCCTTCCGCACGGCTATGAAACCGGAAGCGGAGAAACGGGGAGCCAGACTGACCCCGCTGCCGTTTCTGCTCAAAGCCTGTGCCGCGGCGCTCAAGGACAACCCGCGCCTGAACGCCTCACTGATGGGCGATGGTGAACACATTGCCTTCAAGCAATACGTACATATTGGCGTGGCCGTGGCTACCCCCGCGGGCCTGGTGGTGCCGGTAATTCGCGATGTTGACCAGAAAAACCTCTGGCAGTTGGCTGAGGAAGTTGCGGAGATGGCTCAAAAGGCCCAGCAGCGCAAACTCAGACCTGCGGATATGCAGGGTGGCTGTTTCACCATTTCCAGCCTGGGTGGTATTGGCGGCACCGGTTTTACCCCCATTGTCAACGCACCCGAGGTCGCCATCCTGGGGGTTTCCCGCCTGCAAACAAAACCGGTCTGGGATGGCAGCGAATTCCAGCCGAGGAAAATGCTGCCGATGACCCTGTCTTATGATCACCGGGTGGTCAACGGCGCAGACGGTGGTGGATTCATGACCCAACTGGTGGGTCTGTTAGCGGATATTCGCCGCCTGTTGCTGTAGTTGCTGTAGTGAGATAGAGCCTAACCTGGATATTTCAGGAAAGCGGATGGAAAAACGGCGGAAACCTCGTAAAAATAAGGGTGTCGAAGCCGCTTGCAGGAAAAAACCACCGTGACAAAATGCACGCAGACACCGCTCAACATTCTACCCGTTGTACGCGGTAACGTTTTGCCCATTTTTGCAGGGGGGGTTGCTACTATTGACGGGGCGTCAGGGAGTCAATAGTTCTCTGGCTCTCGGCGCATTCCGGCGGTGAATTCTGCGCTCCGTCAAACTCGCAAAAGGCGCTCAGACAGTGACTCCGCTCAATCAGAATTCCCCGCCTCCATAAACGCGCCCTTACGTTCGCCAGAGAACTATTGACCCCCTGACGCCCCTCTATCGAGGTAACATCAACAACGGACTTGG
>JAPUKZ010000007.1 GCA_027295405.1 Gammaproteobacteria bacterium | reverse complement strand
GGGCTATCTGGTGGCCAAACAACTGGGCTGAGGGTGAAAGCCCGGCGCACAACCATTAAAAATCAGCAGAACAGGGTCGGGTATGAGCAACAGCGCTAGCACCGCCAACAACGCGGAGCATTATATCGACAAGGACGCCTTTTCACGGAGCCAGGCAGAGAGCCGCCCGTGAGAGCCGCCAGTACATATTTATCGGCAGCACATAACTTTCCGGATCGTAGCCCTCACATGCTTTAATCTTGAAACCAGCCCCGGTCGCCTTCTCTTGTCGTGAGATTCGCTCAACCCAGCTTCAGCGCGAGAATGTTTTGCAGATCAAAAGTACCTTCGTTTTTAAGCAGCGAAAGTTCAGTATTCCTTCGCTTCAGGCTCATCTCATATTGGAAAAGACTTCGACTATATAGTTATTGCGATATATGTTACTTACTATATAGTTATTGCGATGTATGTTACTTTCAGATTGATGGGCCTGGTCTTTTGCGGGAATGTAGCCGGGGAGAAGATTACCCGAACTGAAGGATCCAAAAACCTGGAATGAAAGTTGCGTCAGTTATAACCTTGCTCACGAGAGACATTGCTCCCCCATGAACACGGACCGAATTTCTCTGCTTTTTGAAGAATATGGAGCAGATCCTAATCTTTCTATGCCCAAGTACTTAAGGGTATGTGACGTGATTCTGAAGCTAATTGAAAACCATGAATTAAAGACTGGGGAAAGACTGCCAACCGAATCGGATCTAACTGCGGCTTTGCCAGTCAGCCTGGGAACCGTACAAAAGGCGCTGGGCATACTGACAGATAGAGGGGTTCTGAAACGTGTGCAAGGCAGCGGAACCTACGTTGCGGAAAATAATACCGAGCTGAGCGACCTGTGGCACTTCCGCTTCATCGGCGGCGATGGCCAGAAAGTATTACCAGTATTTATAAAGGTGCTGTCGGTCGATCGTGTGAGGGATCCAGGCCCATGGGCTACTTTTCTTGGGAAAGACAGTTACTTTGTTCGCATTAGTCGTGAAGTGGATGTGAATCACGAGTTTCGCGGGGTTGGACAGTTCTTCTTGCGCGGTAGTGATTTTGGCTCCTTGATGGAATATGACCTCAACGAGTTTGAAGGTGTTCACCTGAGGAGCATCATCCAGCAACGCTTTCGGAAGTCGACCACTAGAGTTATAGAAAGAGTCGCGGCTGAGACGTTTCCTGATGCCATTTGCCGCTGGCTAGAGGTGCCATTCTACAGTCAGGGGCTGGTTTGCCAGATTTTAGGTTATACCTACAACGACAAACCGTTGTCTTTCCAGCAACTGTTTGTTCCACCGAACGTAAGGCCTCTGGAAATCCGAGAACATAAACCCAAAAGCCCCGGTTGAGAACAGTCGCGTACAGCACACTTCTGGGCGGCAGAAGGGCCTGTATGAAATCTCCCCCCCTGATTAATAACTATATAGGTATTGATATAAATATTACAATACTATATTGTAATACGGTGAGCGGAAAAATAGAAATCACATAACGTATTCCCGCTCTCCTTGACAAGGCGGTAAGCAACATAAAGCCAATAGAAAGAGTAGTGTCATGAAATTAATCCTTCAGGGCGTTTTTGCGCTCCTACTTGGCTTTACAATGCAAGCGCAGAGTGATCAGGCCCCCGTCGCTGCAGACAGCATCTATTTTGGCGGTACCGTACTCACCATGAATGACGCCATGCCCCGTGCCCGGGCTGTAGCGGTCCACGATGGCAGGATCCTGGCGGTCGGTGAGGAGACCCCTGTCCGCGCATACCAGGGCGAGCGTACGCGGATGATCGATCTGCAGGGCAGGGCTCTGATGCCAGGCTTCATCGATTCCCACAGTCATCTCTCCATGGTTGCTATTAAATCCGCTACCGCAGAAATGAGCCCGCCCCCTGTCGGCAAGGTGGATAGCCTGGCCGCTATGGAAGCGGTTTTTCGGGCACATTTGGAAAAAACACGGCCCGCCCCCGGCGAGTGGGTCGTCGGTTGGGGGTATGACCACAGCAAACTGGCCGAGAATCGCCATCCGACGGCAGCCGATCTGGACAGGGTTTCCACCGAGTACCCGATCCTGTTGATTCACTTCTCCAGTCATCAGGCCGTGTTGAATAGCCGGGGGCTGGAACTGGCCGGTTACAATGCGGATTCCCCGGACCCCTCAGGAGGTGTTATCGCCCGCAAGCCAGGCACCCGCGAGCCCAACGGCATCATCGAAGAACAGGCCTGGATACCGCTGTTTAGGAAGGTAGTGAATGTCAGGGGCGACGAGATGGCGTCCAGGCTGGAAAAAGCCCTGGACATCTATGCCGCCGCCGGTTTTACCACGGTGCAGGATGGTGCGGTATCTGATCCGAGAACGGTGGCACATTTGAAGGATATCCACGAAAAACGGGGAATGGGGCCGGACATTATTGGTTTTGCGTGGGTGCAGGAAGTGGCTGGTGAGCGGGAAATAGGAGCTGGCAAAGCCTATGACCGGGGTTATCGTACCGGCGGCGTTAAGTTTGTTCTCGATGGTGGTAGCCCGGGCCGCACGGCCTACCTGCGTGAGCCCTACTTTGTGCAAAAGGAAGGGGAGAAAAATTATCGGGGCTATCCGCACGTTGCCAGCCAGGACAAAATCAACAGGCAAGTGACGAGCTACTACGCCCGTGACATTCCGGTGAATATCCATGCCCTGGGCGATGCCGCCCTGGATATGGGGTTGGATGCCGTGGCCTATGCGGAGGCCCAGCAGGGCGGTGGCGATCGCCGCACCAACATGATCCACCTGCAGGTGGTCGCCGATGACCAGATAGAACGGATGAAGCACCTGGACGTGACAGCCACATTCCAGGTGACGCACAATTACTATTTCGGCGACCTGCACCTGGCAAACACGCTGGGACCGAAACGGGCCAACAGGCTAAACCCGCTGCAGTCCATGTTGAAGGCCGGGGTAAGTTCGACTATTCATCATGATGCGCCGGTACATCCTGCCGACCAGATGCTGATTATTTGGGCCGTTGTCAATCGGGTTACTTTGGGTGGTGTTCTCCTGGGACCACAGGAGCGCGTCAGCGTCATGGACGCCTTAAAGGCCAGTACCATCAATGCGGCGTACCAGTACTTTGAGGAGGGCAGCAAGGGCTCGATCGAGGTGGGCAAGCTGGCGGATTTTGTAATCCTGGATGCCGACCCCACTGCTGTTGACCCAATGGCAATCAAGAACATTGCGGTGCGCCAGACCATCAAGGCGGGCCAGGTTATTTATTCGGCTGATAGTCAATGAGAAGCAGCCAGCAGGTGCCCAATCAACAAGTGAGTGAATAGGACATGGCTTTACAACTTGAAGATCCCACTTTATTCAAAACCGAGGCCTTTATCAATGGGCAATGGGTCAATGGAAGTGACACATTTGACGTTTATAATCCAGCCACCGGCGAGGTGATTGCCAGTGTGGCGAGTGTGGGTGCTGAGGAAACCCGACAGGCTATTGAATGTGCCCAAATAGCGCAACGGGCGTGGCGAGCCAGGACTGCCAGGGAGCGTTCTGTGATACTGCGCCGCTGGTATGATTTGATCCTGGCAAATGTGGATGACCTGGCAATCATTATGACCTCCGAACAGGGTAAACCACTGGCTGAGGCCCGCGCTGAAATTGCCAATGGCGCTTCTTTTATTGAGTGGTTCGCCGAAGAGTGCAAGCGTACCTATGGCGATGTTATCCCCACCATGGCCGCCGACCGTCGTCTCCTGACTATCAAACAGCCGGTGGGCGTGGTAGGCGCGATCACCCCCTGGAACTTCCCCCATTCCATGCTGGCTCGTAAAGTTGCCCCGGCGTTGGCGTCAGGCTGTGCCTTTGTAGCCAAGCCCGCCAGGGAGACCCCGTTATCTGCGCTGGCTCTGGCAGAACTGGGAGCGCGCGCCGGAATTCCCGCTGGCGTGCTGAATGTGTTGGTGGGTAAAAGCGCCAGCGCCATCGGCAATGAACTCACCCGTAATCCGATTGTGCGGAAAATCACCTTTACCGGTTCCACACCCATTGGCAAGCTGTTGCTTGAGCAGAGTGCCAGTACGGTGAAAAAGGTATCCATGGAATTGGGGGGCAACGCCCCGGTTATTGTGTTTGATGATGCTTATCTGGACAAGGCAGTTGCCGGTGCCATTGCCTCTAAATACCGCAATGCCGGCCAGACCTGCATTTGTGCCAACCGCATTCTGGTGCAGGAAAATGTGTACGATGAATTTGCCGACAAATTTGCTGCCGCTGTAGGTAAGTTCACTTTGGGCAACGGGATGGACGACGGCGTGACCATGGGGCCCTTGATCAACACCGATGCTATTGCCGATGTGGATAGCATGGTACAGGACGCCCTGGAAAATGGGGCTACCGCGCTCACTGGCGGCCAGCCCTCGGCACTCGGTGACAGCTTTTATGAGCCTACCGTACTGATCAATGTTGCCGATACCATGCGTGTTTTTCGTGAGGAAATTTTTGGCCCGGTGGCACCGCTGTTTAAGTTTAAGGACGAGGCAGAGGCCATTGCCATGGCCAACGATACCGAGTTTGGTTTGGTCTCCTATATTTATACCCGCGATATCGGCCGTGTCTGGCGTGTTAGCGAGGGTGTGGAATACGGGATGGTGGGCGTAAACGAGGTGGCCATCATCGGTGCTGAAATTCCCTTTGGCGGCGTTAAGCAGTCCGGTATGGGGAGAGAAGGCTCCAAGTATGGGATGGATGACTATATGGAGATCAAATATATTTGCATGGGCGACCTGCATTCCTGATGGTTCCAAGTGATAGTGCAATCGAGTACCCCTGCATGACTGACTCACACGATGAGCTTGTTCACAGCGACGCAAACTATAGCCTGCACCCTTATACGGACCTCGCCGCCCACCAGCAGAAAGGCCCTTTGATCATCGCCCGCGGAGAGGGCATTTACGTGTGGGATGATTTGGGCAACCGCTATATCGAAGGCTTGTCCGGTCTCTGGTGCACCGGGCTTGGCTATAGTGAACCGCGATTGGTGGAAGCTGCCCACCGCCAGTTACAAACACTGCCGTTCGCGCACTCCTTTTCACACCGCGCAACAGTGCCGACCATAGAACTGTCGAAGAAACTGTTGGCAACCGCTCCGGATAAATTGAGCAGGGCATACTTCGTTAACTCGGGGTCGGAAGCGGTTGATACAGCGGTCAAGTTTGTCTGGTACTACAACAACGCCAACT
>JAPUKZ010000069.1 GCA_027295405.1 Gammaproteobacteria bacterium | reverse complement strand
GTCAGCAGAACCACATCCCAACGCCGATAAATTACGGGTGTGCAAAGTCAACACTGGAATCGAGACTGTGCAAATCGTGTGCGGCGCTCCGAACGCACGAGCCGGCCTGAAAGCACCGCTGGCGCAAATCGGGGCAGTGCTGCCCGGCGACTTCAAGATCAAGCCGGCCAAGCTACGGGATGTTGAATCCCGGGGAATGCTTTGTGCTGAGCAGGAATTGGGGCTGTCCGAGGAAGCGGACGGCCTGATGGAGTTGGCTGCGGATGCCCCCCTGGGTGTCGATTTGCGTGAATACCTGGGGCTGAATGATCAGGTGATCGAGTTGGACCTGACCCCGAACCGGGCTGACTGCCTGGGTTTGAGAGGCATTGCCCGCGAGGTCGGCGTCATCACCAGTTCTGCCGTTAAAAACCTTGAATATCAAAAAGTTACAGAGTCTACTTCGGAAGTTTTTGAGGTCATTTGTGAGGCCCCCCAGGCCTGCCCGCGGTATCTGGGGCGGGTGATCAAGGGGGTGGATATTACACGCCCCAGCCCGCCCTGGCTGCAGGAACGCCTGCGTCGTTCCGGGTTGCGCTCTATTGATGCAGTGGTGGATGTCACCAACTACGTCTTGCTGGAACTGGGCCAGCCCATGCACGCCTTCGATCTCGACAAATTGTCCGGCGGCATTCTGGTGCGACAATCGGCGGCCGGCGAGTCGCTGCAGCTGCTGGATGGGCAAACGGTGGAGTTCAGTGAAGGCACTCTTTTGATCGCCGACCAGTCCGGGCCGGTGGCCATGGCCGGCATCATGGGTGGCCAACCTACGGCGGTGGCTGAGGGCACCTGCAACCTCATGCTGGAGGCGGCCTATTTCGACCCCCTGCACATCGCCGGTAAGGCGCGTTCGTACGGTTTGCATACGGATTCCTCCCATCGCTTTGAGCGCGGCGTTGATTTCGAACTGCAACGTGAAGCCATGGAACGGGCCAGCCAGCTGCTGCTGGAGATTGTTGGCGGGGCAGTAGGGCCGATTACTGAAGTCGCCATTGCGGAGGCCATGCCACCGCGGCCGCCGGTCATCCTGCGCCAGGCCCGGATTGAGAAAATGTTGGGGTTTGCCCTGGAAGATGCGGAAGTTGAGCGGATTCTGAATGGATTGGGCCTGACTACCAGCGCCGAGGGGGAAGGCTGGCGGGTGGAAGTGCCCAGCTGGCGCTTTGATATTGCCATTGAGGCGGACCTGCTTGAGGAGCTGGCACGGATATACGGCTACAACAATTTGCCAGTGTCCCATATCCACGCTGATCTGGTCATCCAGGGGGCGTCTGAGTCCACCCTGTCCCTGCGCCAGCTGCGGCGACGCCTCAGTGGTCGCGGCTATCAGGAAGCGGTGACCTATAGTTTTGTAGATCCGTCGCGACAACAGCTGTTTGACCCCGATATAGAGCCGGTAGCGCTGGCTAATCCTATTTCTGCGGAATTGTCGGTGATGCGTACCAGCTTGTTGCCGGGCCTGATGGAGTCACTGCTGCGTAACACCAGTCGCCAGCAGCCGCGGGTGCGTTTGTTCGAAACCGGATTGCGCTTCCTGCCAGGGTGTCAGGATGCCGAAGCAGTTGCCGGTCTCGAGCAGCGTCCCAGCATTGCGGCGGTGGTGACTGGCCGGCGACTGCCGGAGAGCTGGGCCGAGCGGGGCGACGCAGTGGATTTCTACGACATCAAGGGCGACCTCGAATCCCTGCTGGAGCTGACCGGAGGGGCGGCGGATTTCAGCTTCGTAGAAGCGACCCGGGAAGGACTGCACCCGGGCCAGACCGCGGCCGTTTACCGCGCCGGAGTATTGGTGGGCTATGTCGGTGCACTGCATCCCACCGTACAGGCCAGTTACGACCTCTCAGCTCCTGTCTATGCATTTGAGATGGACCTGCAGGCCTTGTTACAGACGCGGGTAGCGGTATTTTCAGAACTCTCGAAATACCCCGAAATCCGACGGGATCTGGCGGTGCTGGTGGATAAGTCAGTGAGCGCCGGAGAGCTGCTTGAAAATGTTCGAACAGTGGCGGGAACTTACCTCACAGACTTAAGGCTCTTTGACGTATATGAGGGCAAAGGTATTGATCCTAAAAGAAAAAGTTTGGCATTGGGTTTGACATTTCGGGATTCTTCACGCACCCTTAGTGATGACGATGTTGATAAAAGCGTGGATCAAGTGATTGATCTGCTTATAAAAATCTACGGGGCTGAACTGAGGAACTAGGAACACGGGATGGGCGCGCTCACCAAATCCGAGATGGCCGAACGCTTGTTTGAGGAACTTGGTCTCAACAAGCGCGAGGCGAAGGAAATCGTCGAGTTGTTTTTCGAAGAGATCCGTTCCTGTCTGCAAGGCAACGAGCAGGTAAAGCTCTCGGGCTTTGGCAATTTTGACCTGCGCGACAAAAGCCAGCGCCCGGGACGCAATCCCAAGACCGGTGAGGAAATCCCCATTTCCGCGCGCCGGGTGGTGACATTCCGTCCGGGCCAGAAGTTGAAAGCACGGGTTGAATCCTTTGAAAAGGGCGAGGTATTTGACGCCGATGCTTACGACTTAGGATCCTACGATGTTGGAACCGAGCCACATTAGCGCGCTGCCCAACATCCCGGGTAAGCGCTATTTCACCATCGGTGAAGTCAGCGAACTCTGCAATGTGAAGCCCCACGTACTGCGCTACTGGGAACAGGAATTTCCGCAACTCAAACCCGTCAATCGCCGCGGCAACCGGCGCTACTATCAACGCCAGGATGTCCTGACCATCCGCCAGATCCGCAGTCTGCTGTACGATCAGGGTTATACCATTGGGGGTGCCAGGCAGCGCATGGAGGATGAGAGCGATAGTCCTGCAGGCAACTCCGCCGCGGCGGTGCCGGATGCGAGTGCGCTGCGCGATGCGATTGCCGATCTGGAAGACGTGGTCAAGGTGCTCTCGCGTTAGCCACAGCCCTGCTTATGACCTCATCCCGATCCAGTCTCCGGGCCATATAAAGCCCTGAGCCACGAAACTCTGGTAGATATCCTTCCTGGTGTTGCAGGTATTGAACTTGCCCGTTGGAGTGATCAGGCGCTTGTCCGTGATCAAGGATGGCTGGATCACACTCAATGTTGCCGCGGCTGAACTTAGCGCTGCAGCTGAATTTAGAGAAGCGCAACCCCTGCGAACCAGGGGTGAGCGAACAGTAATACCGCCATCACCACCAGGGCGATGGCGCTGCCCACTACTTCGGCG
>JAPUKZ010000068.1 GCA_027295405.1 Gammaproteobacteria bacterium | reverse complement strand
AAGTTGGAGCGCGCCACGGACACACCAAACAGGGTGGCGGGTACTGGTGTTGGCAGGGGCTCTTCCCGGCAGTAGTAGCGAAAGTTCTTACCGTGTCTTTCCGCGCGCTCTCGACCCAAAACCTGGCCCGAGGAGTTTTCGACAACAATCACCTCATAGTCATCCATGCTGACCCCGTTCTGGTACAGGCAGGACAGGGAGAACAGGGTATTGTCTGCCTGCTCTGGCATTTTGTAGACGATGACCACCAGAGACAACAGCGGTTTGCTTGACGCGGATTTGAACAGGCGGTCCAGCATTCCCATGATCACACCGCGATGCCCTTGAGTTTCTTGTATAGTTGGCGCTGCTTCCAGGGGATGATGGAAAGGTCGTGAGAGTCGTAGTTCTTGAGCCCGGGGTTGTAAAATCGGTTGTGCTCGCCCAGAGGGGGTAAACCCAGCTGCCCGTGCACGACGTTGAGCTTTTCGTGGAACAGGGATTCCTCCCAATCGAAACAAAGGATGGGGAACGGGCTGCGTTTGTACTCCGCCAGTAGTTTCTTGTTGTAGTGCTGCCAGATCTGCAGGGCCTGTTGTTCCGACATCGCAGCCGAGCCCTGGCGGTATCCCAGTGATGCGGCCACCGCGAGGGGGTGGCGAAAAATGCCGACCCGCAGGTAATTGCCCTGCAGGGCTTCTTGCCACAGCGGCCAGGTCAACAATGTCCGGGGATCCTTGAAACCCCAGCGGATACCGGCAGGGAAAGCGCTGATAATCGCCCTGGCGGCCGCTAAATGCTCCTCGCTGTAGTGAAGGGTATGCGGGATGTTTTCCCAGCTACCGCCGTTGTAGTCCAGCACCGCGTCATTGATATCGACGATGTCCTGATTCTCGCGGTTGCCTTTACGGTTGTATTTGTTCTCGGTGTGATGTTTGCCCAGCTGCAAACCGGCGTTTTGTAGTGACCCCACCAGGCAGCTGGTGCCGCTGCGGTGCATACCCAGCACGCAGATAACATCCTTGCTTGGCGTGTCGGTCATAGCAGAGGAGTTGGTTCGCATAGTCGGCCGCAGATGGTAATATCCTCAGCATGTTTAATGCAAGCAGTACCCGAGAAGCTATTCTAATAATAAGGCGCGGAAAGACGGGGGGCAAAAGCTGCATGATCAGTACAGAATCGTACCACGATGCGCGCCCGGTACGGGTATCCGTGTCGATGGTAACCTTCAACAGCTCTTTGGATTTGCTCTGCCAAACGATTGACGGGCTGTACCGTGCCCTGTGTCATGCCCGTGACCAGGGGGCGTCGATCCGTTTGCAGTTGTTGGTAGTGGACAATTCCACTGATCCCACCTATCAGGCGCGAGTGCGCAACCTGATTTTTGCCGATGCCGAACAGAAATTTGATGCGGTGGATTTCTGGCATCCTGGATCCAATATCGGCTACGGAGCGGCGCATAACCAGGCCCTGGCCAAGGCCGACAGTGACTTTCACCTGGTCATAAACCCGGATGTGGAGATGGCCGCGGATGCCTTGCTGGCCGGTACGCGGTATCTGGCGTCCCATTCCGATGTGGCAATGCTCAGCCCCCGGGCAACCAACGCTCTTGGGCAGACCCAGTACCTGTGCAAGCGCTATCCATCGGTGCTGGTATTTGCGCTGCGGGCGTTTGCGCCGGCGTTCATGCGGGACTGGTTTCGCAGGTATTTGTACAGTTATGAGATGCGGGAAAATTGTGGCGAGCGCGCCATCGCCGATGTGCCGTTGGTCAGTGGCTGTTGCATGTATGCCCGTACCTCGGCCCTGCAGCAGGTGACGGGCTTTTCCGACCGCTTTTTCATGTATTTTGAAGACTTCGATCTATCCCTGCGCCTGCACCGGGTGGGACGGCTGATTTACCTGCCGGATATGCATATCGTGCACCACGGCGGCTACTCCGCACGCAAAGGTTGGCGTCATATCACCATGTTCACCCGTTCCGGCTGGAAATTTTTTCAGCGTCACGGCTGGTGCTGGATTTGAGGCGTCCTGCCGTGTCTACGCCACATCAGCGTGGTCTATGGAGCCTTTTTACTTGGCAGGACCCTTGCGACGCCGTAACATTTCAGCCGTGAACGAAATCCAGCGATTAGCCTATCTCGATGCGCTAGGAATTGACTGCTATGTGTCCCGCAATCAATTGCCTGCCGCCGCGCCCAGCCGCCGTTTGCGCATGGTGCGCCCAGAGGCGGCCGCCGCTCCCAGGCGGGCGGCGCAGGAGCTGTTGTCAGCTGCGCTACAGTTGGATTCTGCACCGAAAACGGGCAGCGAGCGGCCAGCTGCCAGGGCAGCGCAGGCGCAGTCTGCGTCACCAGCTGATACTGCGTCACCAGCTGATACTGTGTCACCAGCTGATAGAGCACTGGCGGCTGATAGAGACTCCACGCCCATGTTTTCTGTGGTCGCCTGCTTTCTGGGCGGCCGCTACTGGCTCGATGAAATTCCCAGATCCCGCGATCTGGGCGACAACTACCTGCAGTTGCTGCAGGGCATCTGTGTTGCCCTGGGTTGGGACCCGAGCGGGCCGCTTCTGGACCGCTTTGATTGGCCCATGCACCACAACCGGCAGCTTGACCTGGGGCAGCAGACCGCCAGGTACGGCTTCGAGGGTTTCATTCGGGCGCGCCTGGAGCGGTACCCGGTCCGTGGGATTGTCTTGCTCGGAGAGACGGATGGGGGATGGTTTGACCCTGAGGTTTTCAGCGGAGTCGAGCTCGTAACCACAGTCAGCGCCTGGCGTATGCTGAAGCAACCCGAACTGAAAATTACGGCCTGGCGCGACCTGAAGCGATTATCGCAAACGCTGGGCTGAGTGCGTGAGGCTGCGTGAAGCGGTGCCGATGGACGCGGCACATATCGCAGAAATTGAACGCTCGGTGGCGCAGCATCCCTGGAGTACGGCACAATTTCTGAACAGCTGTCGCAGCGCGCAAGAACAGGTCTGGGTGTTGGAATCGGATGCGGGTGCGGTGACCGGGTTTGCGGTGTGTCAGCTGGTGGCTGGCGACGCCAGCCTGCTAAATATTGCAGTGTCCTCAGACTATCAGGGCCAGCAGCACGGTGCCGCCCTGCTGCAGGCAGTGCTGCGGGCAGCCCGGGCGGCAGGTGCAGTGCGTTGCCTGCTGGAAGTGCGCTGTAGCAATGGCGGGGCCATTGCCCTGTATCGCAAATACGGT
>JAPUKZ010000067.1 GCA_027295405.1 Gammaproteobacteria bacterium | reverse complement strand
GTAGCGATGGAGCGTTGTCGGAACCCGGGCAGGATGCCGAATCTGTTGACGAGAATCAGCTGACGCTGAGCTTGCAGCCAGCAGACGGCCAGCACCCCTCTCCTGATCAGGCTGACGAGCCAGAACGGAGCTGACAGCAGCTCAAGAATCCCGGGGACCCGATGCATCACGTGATACAAAAGTAGTTTTAAGTAGTATTTTGATTGCACGGGAAGTCTGGCGGAAGAGGTAGGAGTCGAACCCACCAGGCACGCAAGTGGCGCCTCACTGGTGTTGAAGACCAGGCGCCCCACCGGGGACGTCGCTCTTCCGAGGGGAAAAGTTTAGCCGTTAAATAGCCGGGCGGGTAGCTCTGTATCCAGCACCACGCGAACATCCTCCCGGCGTTGGGTAAAACGGACACTGTCAAAGTACTCCAACACTTCTATGGCCACTTTGCGACCGGTGTCCATACGACCCTTGAAGTTGATCACGGTAATGGGCTCGTTTGCCGCAACCAGTTCATTGACCAGTTGTGCCAGTTTGCCGAGTAACACCGGGCTGGCGTAGCGATTGTCAGTGAGTTTGTGCAGCCTGCCCTCCTTCACTGCAACCCGTGCAACATTTTCCAGCGCGTTTTTGTCCAGACCCGTTGCCGCGGAAACTTCTGACAACAGGGGTATATCCTTGCCCCGCTGTTGCAGGAAGGCCTCGAACTTTTCCCAGCGTGCTACCGCTTCCGCAGATACCGAGGCCTTGTGGCCCGCCAGTTGCAGCTTGCCATCCTTGAGGGTCAGCTGTGCATCCCGCAACAACTCGCCCAGCAATGCCACCCACAGGGGCGCCGCAACTGCCCTCGCCAGTTCTGATTTAAGCCGCGGCGGTTTGATGCCGGGCTCACGGGGATTCTGCTGGTGCCAGTTGGAGAGAGTTTCGATGATCAACCTACGGCCTTGTTGCCAGCGGCTCTCGCTGATCAGCAGCTCGTGGCCATCGGCTTCAAAGCTGTGTACCTCACTACCCCACAAGCCCTGAACCTCATCATCGCGCAGGTTCCAGCTGTGTTTGAATTCCACCAGATCAAGCAACAAGTCTTGCTCCAGCAACAGCGCCTGCAGTGCGCTGCCCGGGGAACCGGTATCCAGTGCCTGCAAGCAATGCAAACGTTCGGGGCGAGCCTTACCGGTCCGTGGGGCGTAAGGATCCAGCACAACACCCCCGCCCAGGGTCACACTCTCACTGTCATCGCGCAGCAGAAAGCGTTCACCGTGGCAGCAGCTGACATCCGCCTCCAACAGCAACTGGGCCAGCACCTCAGCCCCTGGCTCCAGGCGTTTGCCACCGGAGGTTTCGTCGAGAAGAAATATCTTGCCTGCCACCCGCTTGGCAGCCAGGTGAATTTTTAGCGGTGACAAGTGCTTGAGGGGGAACGGCGCATTGGCAAGCAGCTTGACCCTGGCATCAATTCGGCGGGAAACGGGACCCGCCTCCAGGTCCACCAACCAGTCACCCCGCTCTATCGCGTCTTTCTCAATGTCCCCCACCACATTCAGGGCACAGCGCTGACCAGCCGCGGCCGCTGTGGCTTCTTCATCCTGTACGTGAATGCTGCGCACCCGCAGTTTCACGTCCCGCGGTTGCAGTTTAAGGTAATCACCGACCCCGATCGTACCGGCGGTGGCGGTACCGGTGACCACCAGGCCGGCGCCCTTCAGGTTGAAGGCCCGATCAATGGACAAACGGAAACGGCCAGATGCTGCGCGCGGGGCGCTGCTGCGGGCGCGGTCCTCGAGGTAAGCAAGCAGCGCGGCAATCCCCTCGCCGCTGGTGTTAGATACAGGGTATACCGGCACTTCAGCATTTGTCACCCCCGCTAACATTTGCAAAACCTGTTGCTGCACCTGCTGTACGCGGCTATCGTCGGCGCGGTCGGTCTTGCTGATCACCAGCAGGTAATTTTCCACACCCAGCAGTTTCAACACATCCAGATGTTCTATGGTCTGCGGCATGGGACCGTCATCGGCGGCCACCACCAGCATACCCAGATCAATGCCACTGACGCCCGCAATCATGGTGTTGATAAAGCGATTGTGGCCGGGTACATCGACAAAACCTATAGGGCTGTGTCCCGCCAGTTTGCGATAGGCAAATCCCAGGTTGATTGAAAGGCCGCGCCGCTTTTCTTCTTCCAGGCGATCGGTGTCGACGCCGGTGAGATGCTTGATGAGCGAGGTCTTGCCGTGATCCACGTGACCCGCGGTGGCCACGATCAAAGTGTCAGTCCACCCAGCTGTTCAAGAAATTCAGATTCCTGCTCCAGGCAACGCAGGTCCAGCCACAGTGCGCCCTGATGCAAGCGACCAATAACCGGCCGCGGCAGTTGCCGCAGGGTTTCCGCCAGCTGCCTGATCTCAGCATCTGCACCGGACAGTGCGGTAAGCCGCAGGGCCGTACTGGGTAACGTTTCCAGCGGTAGGGCACCGCTGCCAATCTGGCTGCAACAATCTGCAATTGTAACGGCGTAACGTCCGGACAGGGCTGCAGAAAGTGCCGGCAACAGGCGCTGGGCCTGGGCTGCTATCTCCGCCTGTGGCCGGGTTAACTGGCGCAGGGTGGGCAGGCGTTGCAACAGGCTGTCCGGGTCCCGGTACAGCTTTAGTACTGCTGCCAGCGCGGCCAGGGTCATCTTGTCCAGGCGCAGGGCCCGCTTCAATGGATTGTTTTTGATCTGCTGGATCAGGTCCTTACGGCCTGCGATCAAACCCGCCTGCGGGCCACCGAGTAGTTTGTCGCCGCTGAAAGTAATAATGTCCGCACCCTGGGCAATGGCCTGGGCCGCAGTGGGTTCCGCCGGCAATCCAAGGCTGGCAAAATCCACCAGGCTGCCGCTGCCGAGATCAATCACCAAGGGCAACTGGTGGTCATGGGCCAGCACCGCCAGTTCAGCCTCCGGCACCGCGTGGGTAAAGCCTTCGACCTGGTAGTTGCTGGTATGCACTTTCATCAGCAGGGAGGTATTGCTGTTGATGGCATTCTGGTAATCCTTGAGATGGGTACGATTAGTGGCCCCGATTTCCACCAGGGTGCAGTTGGCGCGCTGCATCACCTCGGGGATACGGAAAGAACCGCCGATTTCCACCAACTCACCGCGGGACACCGGCACTTCCCGATGCATGGCCAGGGTGTTGAGCACCAGTAACACCGCCGCTGCATTGTTATTCACCGCGGTGGCCGCTTCCGCACCGGTAAGTTCACACACCAGGGCCTCGATATGAGTTTCGCGATCACCGCGCCCCCCGGTCTCCAGGTCGAATTCGAGATTGCTGGGCGCCGCCGATACAGCCACTACCGCATCCAGGGCTTCCTGCGGCAAACTGGCCCGCCCCAGGTTGGTGTGCAACACCGTGCCGGTCAGATTGATTACCGGCTTCAGGCTGGCGCGATTGCTGTCAGCCAATTCCGCATTCACCCGATTCCGAATCGCATTCAGCTCGGTCGACGGCAATTCGCCCCGGGAGATTTGTGTGCGTATGTCCGCGAGAATTTCACGCAGCGCCGCCGTCAGTTGCTGATGGCCCCAACGTGCCGTTTCCTCCGGCATTTGTTGCAGCAGGGCGTCCACGGAGGGCACGCGGCGGTGGGGGTTTTCAATAGGGGTATCTGCACTCATCGGGAGTAGAGTGTAGCGGAGATTGGGGGGATTGGGGACAGACTTGCGTCTGTCTCCGGGTTCGGGTTATTGCGGGGGTGGTGGTAGGGGACAGACTTAAGTCTGTCCCCGGGTTAATGGCGGGGTTGACCCGCCTATTAACCCTCCTCGGCTGCTGCGGGGGCTTCACGTGCCTGGTCTTCCAGCAGCTCCTTGATGCTCAGCTTGATACGGCCGCGCTGATCTACGTCCAGTACTTTCACCTGCACCTCCTGGCCCTCGCTCAGGTAGTCAGACACATTCTCAACCCGCTCCCGGGCGATTTGGGAGATGTGTACCAGGCCATCCTTGCCGGGCAGGATGTTGACGAAAGCGCCGAAATCGACGACGCGTGCAACGATACCGGTGTACACGGCGCCCACTTCAGCTTCAGCAGTGATCTCTTCAACACGCGCAACCGCGGCGTCACGAGAGGCCTGATCCTGGCCAAAAATACGCACCGTGCCATCGTCGTCGATATCGATAGTTGCACCGGTATCTTCGGTGATAGAACGAATGGTAGCCCCGCCCTTGCCGATGATGTCGCGGATCTTGTCGGTATCAATTTTCAGGGCAATCATGCTGGGTGCGCTGGCATTAACCTCGGTACGCGCTGTCGCAATTACCTGGTTCATCTGTCCAAGAATATGCAGGCGCGCCTGCAAGGCCTGTTCCAGCGCACTCTCCATGATCTGCTCATTGATACCTTCGATCTTGATATCCATTTGCAGGGCGGTCACACCTGCAGCAGTTCCCGCTACTTTAAAGTCCATGTCACCCAGGTGATCTTCATCACCGAGGATGTCGGTCAGAATGGCGAATTGATTGCCTTCCTTGACCAGACCCATAGCAATACCCGCAACCGGTGCCGACAGGGGCATACCAGCAGCCATCATGGCCATGCTGGCCACGCAGACAGACGCCATGGAGCTGGAACCATTGGATTCGGTGATCTCGGAAACCACGCGGGTGGTGTACGGCCAGTCATCACTGTTCGGCAGCACCGCAGCCAGTCCGCGGCGGGCCAGGCGACCGTGACCAATTTCTCGACGGTTGGTAAAGCCGATACGACCTGCCTCTCCCACAGAGTAGGGCGGGAAGTTGTAGTGCAACATAAAGGGATCGCGACGCTCACCGTGCAGGGCATCGATGATCTGCGCGTCACGGGTGGAACCCAGTGTAACCGCACCGATGGCCTGGGTTTCGCCACGGGTAAACAGGGCGGAACCGTGGGCCTTGGGCAGCACGTCAACTTCACAGGCGATAGCGCGCACGGTACGTGTGTCGCGACCGTCAATGCGTGGCTCACCGTTGAGGATGCGCTTGCGAACCAGTTCTTTTTCGACTTTCTTGAACAGGTCTTTCACATCATCTTCCGCCGGTGCGTCATCGCCCGCACACAGCTCGGCAACCACCTGGTCCTTGAGCTCACCCACACGGGTGTAGCGCTCGGCCTTTTCGGTAATACGATAGGCCTCACCCAATGGACCCTTGATGCTTTCCTCTACTTTGGCCAGCAGTTCTTCGTTAACCGCAACAGATTCCCATTCCCAGGCTGGCTTGCCAGCTTCGGCCGCCAGCTCGCGAACCGCCTGAATAACCGCCTGCATTTCCTGGTGGCCGAACAATACCGCACCCAGCATCTGGTCTTCGCCCAACTCTTGCGCTTCAGACTCAACCATCAGTACCGCTTTTTCAGTACCGGCCACCACCATGTTCAGCTTACTGTCTTCCAGCTGCTCATAGGTGGGGTTGAGGATGTAGCCCTGGGCTTCGTTGAAACCAACGCGGGCTCCGCCGATGGGGCCGTTGAAGGGTACACCGGAAATCGCCAGCGCGGCAGAGGTACCGATCATGGCCGGAATATCGGGATCGATATTTTTTTCCGCAGACATCACCGTGCACACAACCTGCACTTCGTTCATGAAACCCTTGGGGAATAGCGGGCGAATGGGTCGGTCAATCAGACGTGAAGTCAGCGTTTCCTTTTCAGAGGGGCGCCCTTCGCGTTTGAAAAATCCGCCGGGGATCTTCCCCACAGAGTAAGTCTTTTCAATGTAATGCACACCCAGTGGAAAGAAAGGCAAGTTGGGCTTGGCGGATTTCTCCGCGACCACGGTAACCAGTACCATGGTGTTTTCTACGGTTACGAGAACAGAACCAGTGGCCTGCCGCGCGATACGACCCGTTTCCAGTGTGACCGTCTGGTCACCGTACTTGAATGATTTCGTTACGGGATTCACAATTTATCTCCAATTTATCAATAGAACCCGCGGGGACCTCCCCACAGATCTTGTCTCTCAATTACCGGCGCAGACCCAGTCGCTTAATCAAATCGCCATAGCGGCTGCCGTCTTTGCGCTTGAGGTAATCAAGCAGTTTGCGACGCTGGTTGACCATACGGATCAAGCCGCGACGCGAGTGGTGGTCGTGCTTATGGGATGCAAAATGCCCCTGTAGCTCGTTGATGTTCGCTGACAACAAGGCTACCTGGACTTCCGGAGAACCGGTGTCCCCATCGGCCAGTTGGTACTCTTTTACGATTTCTGCTTTTGCTGTTGCACTCAGTGCCATAATCATTTCCTCTAGCTAATATGCCGCAGATGGTTGCCACCATCTGTTCAATAAAAAGAGCCTGTCCGTGCATATTTACAGACAGGTTCGCGTCAGCCCTGACGGCTGACTATCAGTCGACGCGGCGCCACGCGTCCGTCGTCCAATATTTCTCCCACCCCCAGAAACTCCCCGCTTTCCAGGCCCACACGCACCATGCCACTGCAAGGTGAGTTGGGCACCCGTACCGGTTGCCCCTGGCGGATATAAAAACCACCGGATTCGGTGAGCTGCACCATGGGCAAATTGCCCAGGGCAGCATCCGCTGGCAGTAACAGCGCATCCATTTCTGTATGCGCCTCATTTTGTTTCAGACTTTCCAGGGTCGTCATGGACACAGCCAGGCTCGCGCTAAAGGGACCCGCCTTGGTCCGTCGCAGGGCGCTAACATGGGCACCGCAGCCCAAGACCTTGCCAATATCTTCCGCGAGAGTACGTATGTAAGTCCCCTTGCTGCAGGCGATGTGAACATCCACTTGCGCCTGTTCTCCTGCCCTGAAAGCCAGCAATTCCAGCTCGGTTATGACCACCGGGCGAGGCTTGCGTTCAACTACCTGACCTGCTCGGGCCAACTTGTACAAGGGCTGGCCATCCCGCTTCAGGGCCGAGTACATGGGCGGCACTTGCTCTATTTCGCCCCTGAACTGCGCTAACACCTGTTCTACAGCTGCGGCGCTGATATGACTGGCGTCGCGGCTTTCAACAATCGAACCCTCGCTGTCACCGGTATCTGTTTGTGCACCCAGGACAAAGGTACTGGTGTAGGCCTTGTCCGCATCCAGCAAAAATCGCGAAAACTTGGTGGCCTCACCAAAACACAGGGGCAACACCCCCGTGGCGATCGGGTCGAGACTGCCCGTATGGCCCGCTTTTGCGGCAAAAAACAAACGCTTCACCGCCTGCAAGGCGTGATTCGAACTCACCCCCTGCGGCTTGTCCAGCAGCAGGATGCCATCTATATGGCGGCCTTTCCTGCGTCGTGCCACTACTGCTCGGCCCGGTCGTCGTCGGAGGCCACCGCGCGCTCGATCAGCTCTTCCAGATAGGCACCGCGGCCTACGCTGGTATCAAAATAAAACCGCAGCTGCGGTACCATGCGCATGCTGCTGTCCCTGGACATGCGCGAACGCATGAACCCAGCCGCATTGTTCAGGGCCTGCATGGACTCCGCCGCCTGACCGGCATCCTCTTTTCCCAGCACGGTGCAATAGACCTTGGCATAGCTCAGATCCCTGCTGACCTCCACATCGGTAATACTCACCATGCCGATTCTGGGGTCGCGCACCTCAAATTGCAGCAGGGAAGCCAATTCGCGCTGCAGGTGGTCAGCGACCCGATCTGTCCGTTTATACTCTTTCGCCATCGCCGTCATTCCTTACAGGGAACGTGCAATTTCCTTAACTTCGAACACTTCGATCGAATCGCCAACTTTGACATCGGTGTAGTTCTTCACCCCGATACCGCATTCTGTGCCACTGCGTACTTCGTTGGCTTCATCCTTGAAGCGGCGCAGGGATTCGAGCTCACCCTCGTAGATCACGACATTATCGCGCAGCACACGAATCGGTTTGCTGCGAAAGACCGTACCGTCAATCACCATGCAACCCGCAATCTGGCCAAACTTGGGCGAGCTGAAAACATCGCGAACTTCGGCGATACCAACAATCTCTTCCCGCAACTCCGGAGCCAACATGCCACTCAGAGCTTGTTTGACATCGTCTATCAGATCGTAGATGACATTGTAGTAGCGCAGGTCCAGGTTTTCGTCTTCGATCAGTTTACGCGCAGCGTTGTCAGCTCGAACGTTAAAGCCGAATATCACCGCATTCGCGGTCATGGCCAGGTTCACTTCGGTTTCGGCGATGGCACCAACACCCCCCGATACAATGTTTACCTGTACCTCATCATTGCCCAGTTCCATCAGAGCCGACTGAATCGCCTCCAGCGAGCCGCGCACATCAGTCTTGAGAACCACGTTGAGCGTACTCTTCTCACCGGCTGTCATGTTCTCAAACACGTTGTCGAGCTTGGCTGCCTGCTGCCGCTGCAGCCTGATGTCGCGAGTCTTCTCCTGCCGTGCCATGGCAATTTCCCGCGCCTTCTTCTCGCTTTCCACAGCGGCGAAAGGATCCCCCGCACCCGGGGTACCATCCAGTCCAAGAATCTCTATCGGAATGGAGGGCCCGGCTTCCTGAATCGGCTCACCATTCTCATCCAGCATTGCGCGCACGCGCCCGGACTGCAGCCCCGCCAATACGATATCACCCTGACGCAGGGTACCGCTCTGCACCAGCAGTGTGGCCACCGCACCGCGACCCTTGTCGAGACGTGATTCGATAACAACACCCTGGGCCGGCACATCTTGCGGCGCCCTCAGCTCCAGCAGTTCCGCCTGCAGCAGTATCGCATCCAGAATGTCGTCAATCCCCTCGCCAGTAATTGCCGAAACATTGACAAACTGGGTGTCGCCACCCCAGTCCTCAGGGATAACTTCCTTGGCCGCCAATTCATTGCGGACACGATCGGGATCGGCGCCCTCTTTGTCCATTTTGTTGACGGCGACGATCAGCGGCACTTCTGCCGCCCGTGCATGCTGCACGGCTTCCTCGGTCTGCGGCATAACCCCATCATCGGCGGCCACAACCAACACGACAATATCAGTACTCTTGGCCCCCCGCGCGCGCATGGCGGTAAACGCCGCATGACCGGGAGTATCCAGGAAGGTGATCATGCCGCGACTGGTCTCAACGTGATAAGCACCGATGTGCTGGGTAATACCCCCGGCCTCGCCTTCAGCGACCTTGGCCTTGCGGATGTAATCCAGCAACGAGGTCTTGCCGTGATCGACGTGCCCCATCACCGTAACCACAGGTGCCCGCGCTGCATCTGTGCCGCCGTGCAGAGCGAGAAGCTCTGTCAACTGATCTTCCAGCGTGTCTTCACTTACGGCCTTGTAGCTATGCCCCATCTCCTCAATCACCAGGATCGCGGTATCCTGATCCAGCATCTGATTGATGGTGGCCATGACGCCCATGTTCATCAATTCCTTGATAACTTCACCGGACTTGACCGACATCTGTGAAGCGAGGTCGCCTACGGAAATAGCCTGCCCCAGGGTGACTTCATGCACGCGCTGCTCAGTGGGCATTTCAAAACCGTGCTTGGAATGCTCTTCATGGGTCTTGGCAACAACCTTCTTGCGCCCGCCACGACGGCGCATGGTGCCACTCTCTGCCGCTTCTATCTGGTTGAGAGACAGGTTGTGTCCACGCTGTTTGCCACGCACATGCTCATTAGTGCGCTCGCCGCGGCCACGGGTTTTCTTTTGACGTTCCGGCTCGATCTTGGGTGCCTCGTGCAAACGCTTGGGCTTGTTGTCACGGGTTGCCTTGCCCTCTCCAGGCGGGACATCAGCTACCGCAACCAACTGCTTCTGACGCTCTTCCTCTGCGCGCTTATTTGCCACTGTGGCTTCACGGATGGCCTTTTCCTCAGCCTCACGCTGCCTGCGCTTGGCAGTCGCCTGCTGCCGCAGGATTTCCGGATCGATCTCAATCGGTGAGCCCGTGGCCTGCGGTGCCACTGTCCCCGGCACCATTTCCCCCGCTGCTTCAGCGACGACGGGAGCCGCCGGCGCCTCAACGGCCACTTCCGGTTCGGCTGGCTGATCTTCCTGATCACGCTTCACGTAAGTACGCTTCTTGCGCACTTCGACTTTGACGGTCTTCTTGCTCCGTGAGCCAGACGCTTTCAGGGTGCTCAAAGTCTTGCGTTTCAGCGTGATGCGCTTGGGTACTTCGTTGGATTCGCCGTGGCTGCGCTGCAAATGTGCCAGCAGTGTCTGCTTATCATCGTCAGACACCGCCTGCCCTGCGTCGGAATGGGACAAACCGGCATCCTTCATCTGCGTCAGCAGACGATCAACCGATGCTCCAACTACCTCAGCGAGCTGCTGAACTGTGACCTGCGCCATTCAATACTCTCCTAATAAACCCTGGTAGTTCCCAACCGCTAATCCGCCGCGGCTTCGGCTTCCGCCTCGGCAAACCAGGGTGCCCGGGCAGTCATAATCAGCTCGCCCGCGCGTTCTTTGCTCATGTCTTCTATTATGTCGAGCAGGTCTTCGACTCCCTGCTCGGCTAAATCTTCCATGGTAATGATTGCACGGCTGGCCAGAATGTAGGCCAGATGCCGATCCATGCCATCCATAGTCAGCAAATCTTCCGCCGGCTCATTTGCCCCCAGTTGCTCTTCCGAGGCTATCGCCGCTGTCAACAGGGCGTCTTTGGCACGGGCGCGCAGTTCCTCAGCGATCTCCTCGTCAAAGCCGTCGATACTGGACATTTCTTCCAGCGGCACATAAGCCACTTCCTCAAGCGTGGTGAGGCCTTCTTCTACCAGAATCTCGGCAACGTCCTCGTCCACATCCAGGTTCTCGACGAAGATATTGATAACAGAACCCGCTTCCTGTTCCTGCTTTTCCGCGGCCTCTTCCAGGCTCATCACATTGATCACCCAACCGGTCAGTTCACCGGCCAGACGCACGTTCTGGCCGCTGCGACCGATGGCCTGGGCCAGGTTCTCTTCATTGACCGCCACATCCATGGTGCGGCTGTCCTCGTCCACGACAATGGATTCCACCTCAGCCGGAGCCATGGCATTGATAACCAACTGCGCCGGGTTGTCGTCCCACAGCACGATATCGACACGCTCGTTGTCCAGCTCATTGGATACCGCCTGTACCCGGGAACCGCGCATACCGACGCAGGCACCCACCGGATCGATACGCCCGTCATTGGTCTTTACCGCGATTTTGGCACGAGAACCAGGATCCCGCGCCGCGGCACGAATCTCGATAACTTCCTCGGAAATCTCCGGCACTTCAATCTTGAACAGCTCTATCAGCATCTCCGGGCAGGTGCGGCTGAGAATCAGCTGCGGACCGCGATTGTCGGGACTGACTTCCAGCAAAATGGCGCGCACGCGGTCATTTACCCGGAAAGTCTCACGACCCACCAGTTGCTCGCGCGGCAACAGGCCCTCGGCATTGTTACCGAGATCGACAATCACGTTGTCGCGGGTAACCTTCTTGACCGTACCGGCCAGCAACTCGCCGTTGCGATCGGCATACTCCTCGACCACCTGCGCGCGCTCAGCATCGCGTACCCGCTGCACGATCACCTGCTTGGCAGTCTGGGCCGCAATACGCCCGAACTCCACGTTCTCGATCTGTTCCTCGTGAATATCCCCCACCTTGAGATCAGTATTCACTTCCGCGGCTTCTTCAGTCGTAAACTGGGTACCCAACAGAGCCATTTCATCGTCGCTCACCACCAACCAGCGGCGTGTGGTGACGTAGTCGCCTGACTCCCGGTCAATCGTGACTTCGATATCCGCTTCTTCGTCGTAGCGTTTTTTCGCCGCGGTCGCCAATGCCAGTTCGATGGCCTCGAAAATGATATCCTCAGAGAGTCCCTTCTCGGCAGATACTGCCTCAGCAACTAACAATATTTCCTTGGTCATTCTGGTCTCGCTCGTTAACACACGTCTGTTTACGTGCGCGGTTTAACCTGTGCCCTGTCAATGGAACTGTGGGGGAGCAGAAATTCCTGTTCGTCAATCAGGACCACAATGTCCTCTCCCTCGATACCCTTCAGGGTGCCCTTGAACTTGCGCCGCCCCTCGAAGGGAACGCGCAAGCGTATTTCAATCCACTCGCCGGCATAGTCCGGATACTGTTCCAACTGGAACAACAACCGGTCCAGGCCCGGGGAAGACACCTCCAGCGTATATTTACCGCTGATCGGGTCTTCCACATCCAACACGCTGCTGACCTGCCGGCTTACCGTGGCGCAGTCATCAACATTGACGCCGTTCTCACCGTCTATATACAGCCGCAGCAGGGTATGACGCCCCTGTGACAGGTACTCCAGACCCCAAATGGCGAAACCCAGAGCCTCGACGGTTGGCTCCAGCAACTCCTGAATCTGTTGTTCCTTCGCTGCCAAAGCCTCTCCAGGTGCTTTTTTGCACCTAACAAAAAGCCCCTGAAAAGGGGCTTCTCAATGCGGCACCGGACCGTAGTCAGTGCCAGATTGGTAGCGGAGGTCGGATTTGAACCGACGACCTTTGCCCGGCTATGCCGGACCGAGGTAGAAAGAGCACCCGCCGGGCATTCTCTTTACAAGGTACTACCGCTAGATTTGGTAGCGGGGGCCGGATTTGAACCGACGACCTTCGGGTTATGAGCCCGACGAGCTACCAGGCTGCTCCACCCCGCATCAAAACTCTTAATCTTCGCAAAGCCCCTTGGTGCTTCGCATTCAGCCTGTCTCGTCATCCAGTCCGAAAATCAAGGTGGAGAATTATAGGTAGCGCACCCCCTTCGGTCAACCGATTTAACCCCCATAACCCAGTGATTTCCCGGCATTTTCACAGTTTTTTTGCAGAATGTAATAGGCCTGTTAAAAAGCCCGTGAACTACCGGTAAAAGCCGCCCACAAAAAAGGGCAAGACCGGCCGGCCTTGCCCTTTTAGTCCGTAACCCCGAAGGGCCAGAGGTCAGCATCCGATACAGACCTGGCGATCCAACAATCAGATCGCTACGATATTCTCTGCCTGAGGACCTTTCTGGCCCTGAGTCACAGTGAACTGTACTTTCTGGCCTTCAGCCAAGGTCTTGAAACCGTCGCCGGCAATAGCGCTGAAGTGGGCGAAGACGTCGGGACCAGATTCTTGCTTGATAAAACCAAAACCTTTTGATTCGTTGAACCACTTAACGGTACCAGTAGTAGTAGACATAATGTTCCTTTAATTCAAGAGTAGTTGATGCCTTAGTGACAAGGCGCTTTAGCTGGAAGCGATGCTATTACTTATGAAAAACAGAACGAGGTACAAACAGCGGGACTTCGACATGATGTGCACAAATATAGGCTGTACTTTCTAGCGGAGCGCATTATAAAAGGCCCCGCGCCAGTGTCAACGAATATTTAACCTAATTTTAGTAACACCCCGACACCGCAGGCGAGGCGATTTGCACCGTAAATCGCGCCCGAGCCCGGTGCAGCTGTACTGCACCGGAAAAAGCGAGGGCAGGAATAGTCCCGCGGAAGCAGCAACCGCTCACAAAAAAAGGCGCTCCCCTGATGTTGAACGCCTTTCCGCCAATATGGTGCGAAGGCGGGACTCACATTCCGGCCTATAGGCCGCGTGGTTGCTGACAAAATTTAATTTGAGGGCCAAAGTTACCCCCAAAGTTACCCCCATTCCCCTCCTCCTATTGCTAGCCCTCCATTTGTGGCTAGCAAGCATGCGGGGTTGTTTCGGTTATGAGGTAGAGATTTTACCGTTTCTCACCATTCATAATGCTGGGGTCGGTGGTTCAAGTCCACCCGTAGCTACCATATAAATCAATAGGTTACAGAATTATTAGGCTTTTTATTGGCCGATAAAATTTTTTTAAGTC
>JAPUKZ010000066.1 GCA_027295405.1 Gammaproteobacteria bacterium | reverse complement strand
CCCAGCTCAAACATCAGTTCAAAATCCGTTGCCATACGATCCGCCACAGGGTGCCCAATACTCGGTGTCGGCTCCGCCAGCATTGCTGCGCGAAGCCCGGGGTCGCGCAGTTTCTGCAGCCGCTCCTGCGGACTTAACTCTACCAGCGGCGCAAAATTCTGGTGCATATAGAAAGGGTGTACGGTGCCGTTAAAATTCATCAACACGTTAACCGGGCGGGCACCGACGTGAGCCACCAGGTGGGCCCCCTCGGCATTGGCCTGTTTCACGAATTCGAGCTGGGCTTCTACCCGTGGCCACTGGTCTTCGTTCTGGTAGAACAACACAAAGTTGACCTGGCAGTCATTGGCGATAGAGAGGCGCTTCATCCAGTCCATTTCCTCTTCCCAGTTATCCCAGTCCGACACCAGTCCGTAGATACCTTTACCCAGTTCGCCAATGGACTTGCCAATGCCGAGCAATTCCGCTTCATCGGCATAGGTACCCGGCATGGCCACCCCGTGGCGGGTCATATGCAGTTCCGTGCGCGAGGTGGTGAAACCCAGGGCTCCCGCCTCAATGCCCTCCTTAACGATCGCTGACATACGCGCCACGTCTTCCACTGTGGCAGTCTCATTATTTACCCCCCGTTCGCCCATCACGTAGGTACGCACAGCGCAGTGAGGCACCTGGGCGGCGATGTCGATAGCGCGTGGAAAACGATCCAGGGTATCCAGATATTCGGGGAAGCTCTCCCACTGCCACTTGATACCTTCATCCAGTGCCGCGCCGGGAATATCCTCGACATCTTCCATCACCGCGATCATGGCATCGTGAGCCACATCGCTGGGTTCACAGGGTGCAAAACCGACCCCGCAATTGCCCATCACCAGGGTGGTAATACCGTGGTTGAGCGCCGGGCTCAACAGCGGATCCCAGGTCGCCTGACCATCCATATGGGAGTGGGTGTCCACCCAGCCGGGCGTTACCAGCAGGCCGCTGGCATCAATTTCACACTCACCAACCCCACTTACAGTTCCAAGGGCCACGATGCTGCCATCACTGACCGCCAGGTCTCCCTGCCGGGCATCAGCTCCCGTGCCGTCTACCAGCAAACCGTTGCGAATAACCAGGTCATACATGGTGCACACTCTCCTGCAGATTGAATAGCTGTCAGACTAGCCCAATCCAGGGAATTTTTCATAAATAGCCGCTGTGAAACCGGGTAGACCAGTCATCGAGAATAACTTGTTGAACCTCTGTGCTCCTGATTCATTTAATCAACTCCGGTGCGAGGGATTCGACCATGCGACGGATACCGGTCTTCCACTCCACGGATGTCGGCCCTATCAACTCGTGCATGCGGGTGGTATCGATGCAGAGGCTACCAAAGGCCTGCGGGTTTTCCTCGAACACAGGCTCGAACCCGGTGAGTTCGGCCAGGTATGCACACCACGCTTCGATACTGGTTTTTACCGAGCCGCCGAAATTTACGGTGGTGACACCGGTGGTGGCTGCCGCCAACAAACGGGGAATCTTTTCCAAATAGTCGTCCACATGAAGCAAGTTGTAGTAGTTCGGGCCCTCGGGATGCAGCTCGATAGGAATGCCTTCTTTCATCATCAGCAGGTGATAGAAAGGCCAGCCCCCATTGTCTCCATAGGGCACACTCAAGCGGGCGATAGTAGTAGGAATTCCGAATTGATGCGCCACAAAACGGCACACGGTCTCGGCGGCAATCTTGGCAATGCTGTAGGTGGGAAACATGACCCGATGATTGTCGCCCAGGGGTGAATCTTCAGCCCGCGGTTCATGACCGGCGTACTCGTAAACTGCCGTCGTTGAAAAATGCAGGAAGGCTTTTACGTTCCGGCAGTGCAGCATCAAGCGACCAACACCCTCGCCATTGGCGGCGAGGTCATAGTCAAAGTCGCCGGATTTCACCACCGCAAAATTGAGTAGGTAATCGAAATCGCCGGGCACATCCCGCAAGCCCTGCGGATCAGCGAGATCTACGCCAATGCAAGTGGCGCCCAGGGCGGCAATGCGCTGGCGGTCTGATTCCTTGGTGAAGCGGGCCAGCGCGGTAACATCGGCCTGCTTCGCCAATGCCGCCACCACGGGTTCCGCTACCTGGCCACTGGGGCCAGTGATGAGGATTCTGCAGCCGGACAAATCCAGCGGTTCCAAAGCCATGGTTCTCCCCGGCCCGTCCAGCGCTTCAGATCAGCATGGTGGTAAGGCGTGAGATGGACGTTCTGTTACCGCCACCATCGATTGCCTTCCGTAAACCCTTGTGGCCAGCCACCACGATCTGACCGGCCAGCTGCTCCATGTTGATGGCGGGATAGTTCAGGGGATTCCAACTGACCAGGCCGGTGGAAAGACTGACAAAGAGGTTGGCGCCACGGCCATCATCAATTTCCATGAATTCCGTATCACTGCGAATGCGCTCGGCGATTTCCTGCCCCTTGGCCTCAGTACAAGCCGGCAACAGCAGCGCGAAAAGAGGCCCTTCGCAATGCGCCAGGTGGTCCGTCTGCCGCAGCATCCTGCTGATATGGTTGGCCAGGGACTTGAGGGTGAAATCTCCGGCCAGGTGGCCATAATTGTTTGCAATATCCTTGTACTCATCCACCTCTATAAACAGGACCGTCAGCGGCTTGCGGTTGCGCTGGGCCCGGGAGATCTCCTTGCGCAACTCCATCTCAAAAGCCCGATGATTACTCAGTCGTGTCAGTGGATCCAACAGGCTGAGCCCGGACAAGCGCTCGGCATTAACACAGTTCTCAAGGCAAATCGCAATAATGGCCGCGAGGTGGTTAATGAAATCCAGCTCCACCGGCGAAGAGAAAGAGCCCGGGTCCGGGGTGCCCCAGTGATAACTGCCCACCAGTATTCCATCACGCACCAGCGGCAACATCACGGCGCCCAGCGCGACCGTCGACTCCACGCTATCCAGGTTGATCTGCGCCGTTCGGGGATCTTCCGAAGACACCAATTCTACCTCGGGAATAGCCCCGTACAGTCGCTGCATATCGAAGGAATCTCGTTCCAGCGACAGCAGCGATACATAGCTGAGATTGTCTGGCATAAGTCGTGCGATGGCACCGTCGGGGTCGTGCAGCCTGAGGGTCGTACCTTCCAGGTCAAAGTGGGCGGGGGTGCTCGATAACAAGACATCCAGCAATGCCGGCATACTGGCCGCGTCCAGCAACATCAACTCGTATTGCTGCAGACGATGCAGGATGCGCTCATTGAGCTCCACCTTGCGGGCAAAATCCCCCATCTGCGAATCGACATCGCTATAGGAAATAACTTCCGGGGTTGCGCCGGCGGTATCCAGTTTCTTGCTATTCTTTTCCGAATCCATTTATAACGGTTCCAAATACCAGAGCCTCAATGATACTATCATTGGGCACCACGGTGCACCAATACCTGAGGGGTGGCAAGGCCTGAGATACTGTGCTGAAAATCGCAGTGAACCCTTTGAACCTGACCCGGTTAACACCGGCGTAGGAATAGGTTGTCTAACTCATCCACGCTGTTCATCGTCAACCGGGTCGCTTAGCCAGTATTAGCGGAGAGACTCTGTGAACGCCCGATCCACCCTGACGATAGTCGCCCTCAGCCTGCTGTGTAGCCCCTGCATTGCGCTGCAGGAACTTCCCGAGATATTGGTTACTGCAGAGTTTCGCGATACCAAACTGCAAGACTCCAGCGCCAGCATTACGGTGCTGGGTAGCACCACCATTAAGGAACGCGCCGCCCAGCAACTCGAAGAAATACTCAATATGGCGCCGAATGTAAACTTCGCCAGTGGCACCTCGCGGGCGCGCTACTTCCAGATTCGTGGCATTGGCGATCGCAGCCAGTTTCAGGAGCCCCTGAACCCCTCCGTCGGTGTGCTGCTGGACGGGGTCGATTTCAGCGGTATCGGCAGCATCGGCACGCTGTTTGATGTGGCGCAGGTGGAGGTATTGCGTGGACCACAGGGCACACTGCACGGCGCCAACGCCCTCGCTGGACTGATCAACATTCGCAGCCAGGCACCCAGTGATGATTTTTATAATCACATCGAAGCCACCGCCGGAGATTACAATACTTACGGCCTGGGTTTTGTCAGCAGTGGCCCGCTGAATGATCAACTGCTGTACCGCCTGGCCGCCCAGCAGTTCAATAGCGACGGCTACCAGCAGAACGATCACCTCGGCGACGACGACACCAGTGATCGCGATGAAACCACCCTGCGCGCGCGGTTGCGCTGGCTGGCCTCAGACATTCACAGCCTGGATTTTGACATCAACTATATTGATATCGACAACGGCTATGATGTCTTCTCGCTGGATAACACACGCCACACGCTCTCGGACCAGCCGGGGAAGGACAGGCAGGAATCGACGGCAATCTCGCTGCATACACACTCAGAATTTTCCGGTTTTCAGCTGCAATCCACTATCAGTTACGCCAATACCGACAGCCACTATGCCTACGATGAAGACTGGACCTACCAGGGTTTTCACCCGGATGGCTACAGCTCTTTCGATCTCTACCGCCGCAGCCGCGACAGCATCAGCGCCGAACTCCGCTTTCTCTCCACCGGGGAATCCAGTTTGTTTGGCGGTCGCAGCGACTGGGTCGCGGGGCTCTACTACCTGGGTAACGATGAAGACCTGGACCGGCGCTACACCTTTGCGGCGGATTTCGACAGCACTTACAATACCGACAGTTTCGCCATCTACGCCCAGTTGGATACCCAGCTGAACGATCAGCTGATGCTGGTCACCGGACTGCGCTGGGAAAACCGACAGACAGACTACGACGACAGCAACGGGGTCAGCTTTGACCCCGACAAGGATCTCTGGGGCGGAAAACTCGCGCTGGAATACAGCTGGCACCAGAACACGATGGTGTACGCCAGCGTTTCCCGGGGCTATCGCGCCAACGGTGTTAACGCCGGCATCCTTGCCAATATTGATGCCGCCGACGATCCGGACATCATTGACGACCTCAAGCAGTTGCGGCAATTCGACGAGGAAACCCTGGTCAACTACGAACTGGGACTGAAGAGCAGCCTGCTGGAGAATACGCTGCAGGCACGCGTCGCAGTTTTTTACATGGATCGCGACGACCAGCAGGTCAAAGGCTCCTTCCTGATAGCGCAGGAGGGTGGCGCCACCACGTTCATTGATTACACCAGCAACGCTGCCGAGGGCGAAAACTACGGCGCCGAGATCGAGCTCGACTGGCTGGCCACTGAGACCCTGCGATTGTGGCTCAACCTGGGGCTGCTGGAGACCGAATTCGATGACTACACCAACCTGTTTGGCGAGGACCTGTCGGGACGCGACCAGGCCCAGGCACCGAACTACCAGTATTCCATTGGTGGGCACTATACATTCGACAGGGGCTTCTACCTGCGCCTGGAGGTGGAAGGTAAAGACGCATTCTATTTTTCCGATCGCCACAATACCCGCGCTGACAGCTACGACCTTCTGAGCGGAAGCCTGGGCTGGCGCAACGAGCAGTGGACTGTCTCGCTGTGGGGACGCAACCTGACCGACGAGGATTACTACGTGCGGGGCTTTGGCAGTTTCGGCAACGATCCCCGCAAGGGCTATATCACGGAACCCTATTACCAGTACGGCGAGCCGCGGATGGTCGGCCTCAGCGCCAGCTACACCTTCTAATGCCTGTGTGGGAAGCAGCGGCGGTAGTGCTGGGCATTTGCTACCTGCTACTGGCAGTGCGCGAACATATCTGGTGTTGGTATGCCGCCTTCGCCAGTACGGCGATCTACCTGTTCCTGTTCTGGGACGTCAAGCTGTTGATGGAGTCTGCACTGCAGGTTTACTACCTGGCGATGGCGGTCTACGGTTGGTGGCAGTGGCAACACGGTGACAGCAGTGATGGTGAACTGCGTATCAGCCGTTGGCCACCCCGCGTTCACTTCTACGCCATTGGCGCTATCCTGCTGATCAGTGCAGGCAGCGGCCAGTTGCTCAGGGAGTACAGCAGCGCAGCACTCCCCTTCCTCGATTCATTTACCACCTGGGGCGCCGTGCTCACCACCTGGATGGTGGCAAAAAAAGTGCTGGAGAACTGGCTCTACTGGCTGGTGATCGACAGCGTCTCCATCTACCTGTACGTTGATCGTGAGCTTTACCTCACCGCCGGCTTGTTCGCGGCGTATATCCTTATCGCTGTATTCGGGTTCAGAGCATGGTTGAAACACTTTCGCAGCCAGTCCGCCTGAGACTGGATCAGGCCCTGGCCCAGTGGCGCCACTGGCAGCACGGGCCCGCTGCCGCGCCCACCATCATCGCCCTGCTCGAGGGCGGCAGGAGTAACACCAGCGTCAAGATAAGCAGCGGACAAACAAGCTGGGTGGTCCGCCTCGACGGCATCAACCCGACCAGCCTGGGCATCAGCCGCAGCGCCGAGTGGCGCGCCCTGAACCAGGCCGCCATCCACAAGCTGGCACCCACACCGACCTACTCCAATCCCGAATTGGGTGTGTTGGTCTATGAATTTTGTGAGGCGGACCCGGTGCAAGACCCCGGCGCTGCGGAAATAGAAGATATCGCCAGGCTGCTGCGCTCGATACATGCCCTGCCGCCGCTAAAATTTCGACTCGACCCGCTGACCCGGGCCCGACGCTACCTGCACCTGGCCGAAGCGAGTGAACTGTCAGGGAGTTTTCTCCGGGCCTGCGACAGGCTGGCAAAGCAGGCACCCACACCGGTGCTCTGCCATAACGACCTGCTGCGGGCAAACCGGCTGCGCTGCAACAACAAGCTGCTGGCACTGGACTGGGAGTACACCGCCATGGGTGATCCGCTGTTCGACCTCGCCGCCGTTATCGAGGGGGACGAACTGGACGATGCACAGGCCAGCCTGTTGTTAGCCACCTGGCTGGATGCACCGGCCACACAACAAGATCAACAAAGACTGGAAGATAACCGCCTGGTCTATCGGGAACTCAACGTGTTGTGGGTGCGTGTTTA